>SKSR01000056.1 GCA_007122885.1 Gemmatimonadota bacterium | reverse complement strand
TCGCCGCCACTACGAGCTCCCCCTCCGAGAACGAGGCCGCCACTCGAACCAGAACGTCGGCGGTGAGGAGCGGCAAGTCGCATCCGGTCAGAAGGACCCCGATACGCCCCTGGGACTCGGCTTCCAGGAGGGCCGCACGGAGCCCCCCCAGGGGACCCCTCCCTGGCGGACGGTCCGGGATGCGTCGAAAGGTCAGCGCGCCGGAGTTCTCGTCCCACGCCCCGGTATTCCCCGGGCCACCGACCACCCGGAGGGGTCCTGCCCCCGCCCCCGCCAGAGCCATCAGGGCTCGGTGGAGCATGGGAATGCCGGCCACCGTCACCCCTTCCTTGGGTCCACCGAAGCGGCGTCCGACGCCTCCGGCCAGAACGGCACCCAGGAGACCCTCCCCGGGAAGGTCTCTCACCGGACGGGGAGCCATGCTCCAGGGGAAATCACGGGCTCCCTACCCGCTCCTCGCCAGCGTAGACGTTATAACCCTGCCGACCTGTGAACCCCACCAGCGTCATCTTGAAGCGCCGGGCCAGATCCACGGCAAGGGAGGAGGGCGCCCCCACGGCCACGACCATGGGGATCCGGGCCATGAGAGCCTTCTGGAGAAGCTCGAAGGAAGCCCGCCCGCTCACCGCCATGATCCGGTCGTCCAAGGGGGTCCGCCGGCCGAGGAAGGCGTTGCCCAGGAGTTTGTCCACCGCGTTGTGGCGGCCTACGTCCTCCCGGACCTCCTTCAGGTCCCCCTCCGGAGTGAAGAGCCCTGCCGCATGGATCCCTCCCGTCCGGTCGAATACCGGCTGGGCATCCTGGAGCACCTCCGGGATGCTGCGGAGAACCTCCCCCGGAACCTCCATCCCACCTGGCTCCAAGCGAACGCACCCCTGCACCTCCACCGCGTCCAGGGTGGCCTTGCCACAGATCCCGCAGCTCGAAGTCATGTAGAAGTTCCGCGAGAGCGTCCCGGGGTCGAAGGACGCCCCCGGAGCGAGCCGCACCTCCACCAGGTTGTACTCCTGGGGCTCGTCGCCGGAGCAGTAGGAGACCTTCTGGATTTCCTTCCTTTCCCGGACCAGGCCCTCCGTGAAGAGGAAGCCCACGGCCAGGTCGAAGTCGTCCCCCGGGGTACGCATGGTCACCGAGACCGAATGGGTCTCGGGGCCTCGCTCCCCGAAGCGAGTGACCCGGATCTCCAGGGGCTCCTCCACGGTGACCACGTCGTCCTCTCTGGCACCCGTCCCATTCCGAATCCGTAGGATGCGGATCCGCTCGGTCTCACGGCGGGGGAGCAGCACCGTCAGCCCCCCGCTGACCGAGGAAGAGGCGCCGACCGATCGTCGCGCCGGAGAGGCAAGCGCCGGGGGCCGGAGGTGAGGACGTGGTCTCGCTCGGCGTCGTTCAAAGGATCCCGCTCCCGTTGTACCAGGGAATCGAACGGGTTTCTTTTCCGGTTGTAGCCGGGAGAAGGCCCCGCTAGGCCGCCAACAGAGGCCGGACGGCTCAGAATACCGCTCGGCCAGCCCCTCGTCTACCAAACTGTACCCCGGGGCGGGCCGATCCTATCCGTCCCTGTCCCGGACGAACCGGTTCATGAAACCTCGCTCGTCCGGTGTGAGGGACCCGGGGCCTCGTTGCTCGGCCTTCTCCAGAATCCGCCGAAACTCCTCCCGGTTCAGGGGATGAAGCCCGTCCAAGGGGACGCCCTTCCACCGTTCCACCTCGCGTCCCGACAGGATCCGGGGCCCGCCGGCCTGGGCTCGCTCGACCTTCTGCTTGAACCTGGCCGCTCCCGTATACTTCTCCCGCCACTTCAGGACAAGCCACCCACCGAGAAAACCGCCCAGATGGGCGAAGTGGGCGATCCCCCCTTGAGCGCCCGTGATTCCTCCGTAGAGGGAAAGAACGGTGAGAAAGACCACGAGCCACCGGGACTCCACGGGAAGGATCGCCCAGATGTAGATCCGCTCCCGGGGCCAGTACCGGGCGAACCCCAGGAGAACGCCGAAAACGGCCCCCGAGGCGCCCACGATTCTGGCGTAGGGGGTGAAGACGGAGAGGAACGCCCCCACGAAGCCGCTGGCCAGGTATAGGAGGAGGAAATGCCGGCTTCCCAGGCGAGCCTCCAGTCGAGGCCCGAAGAAGAAGAGGGCGATCATGTTGAAGAGGAGGTGCCAGAGCCCGGCGTGGAGGAACATGTAGGTAACCAGCGTCCACGGCCGAACGAGCACTTCGGCTGGAACGAGGACGGTGGCCGCCAGGAAGGCCTCGAGCTGGGCCGGCGGCAGGAGCATCATTCCTACGAAGACCCCCACGTTCATCCCCAGGAGCCGCTTCACCCACGGCGTCATCGTCCTCCCCTCCGTCGGCCCGCCCCGGGCCGTACCTTCCGGTCCGCTCCGGCCCTGGGGACGGCGCCGTCCCACCGGACCCTCCGCACACCGGCCTCTCCACGCCTACCTGGAATCAGAGCTCCTCCAGAAAGATGGTGTACACCTCACCGAAACGGTAACCGACGGCCCCGGGAGTCCGGACAGCAGCCCCTTCTCCCACCCCTTCCCCGTCCGAGATCACGGAGACGCCCACCAGCGCCTCCGCTTCCGGGCGCCCGGGGAGGCCGTCCGGGAGCGGCCAATGCTCCCAGCGAAGAATGTAGCCGTCCCGTTCGAAAGAGAAACCCTCCGGGAGGAGACCGGCCATGCTCGGCGGAGGGATGCCGGCCGGGGCGGCGTCGGGCCAATCCTGGTGCTCGGAACGATACGCCCGGACGGCGTCCTCGATGGACCCCAGGTCCTCCGCCAGCTCCTGGGCCCGGCTTTCCAACCGGTGGTCGCGAATATGGCCCGCCACGATCTGGACCGGGAGCGCAAGAAGGAAAAGGGCCAGGAACGCTTCCGGCAAGCCGAACCGGGAAGACCGGCGGAGCCGGTTCATTCTTCCCTCCCAGGCACCGAGCCGACCAGGACGCCCCAGGCGCCACCCAGGAATTCCTCGGGGTCCTGTATGGAAGTGTACACGACTCGATGGAGGCCCTTCTCTCCCAGGAGCTCGAACGTACCCCGGGGAGTGGTACGGTACTGGAACTCCACGCCGGGGAACGGCCCTTCCCCCTCCCGGCCCGGAGAGCGGACGGCCTGCAGGTCGGGCGGGAAGCGTCCGTTGTCCCGCTCGTATGCCTTCAACTTCTGGCCCTGTAGGTACACCGCCAGGCGGAGAGCCAGCTCTTCCTCCTCCGCCGTCGGCGGCTCGGGAGGGGGGGGGATGACCCAGGAGGGGGGCGCCACGAGCACCAGAATGTTCAAGACCAGGGCCAAACCCAGGGCGGGATAGACGATCCGCCGATTCCGGCTCCGACGGCGGCGCTCCACGGCCACCGCCTCTTCCCTCCGCTCCACGTCCTCTTGGATCGTTCGGACGAGGGCCGCCATCTCGGCGCGTCGATCCCGCCTCGGCGGTGAGTCGTCCGCGCCCTCGCCCGAAGGCCCACCCGCACCCCGGGACGATCCGCTGGAGACGTCGTCGGCCATGCCCCCCCGATCCAGTTCCGTCCGGAATCGGCACCCCGGACCCGTTTCACGTCAGTGGGCCCAGCAGGATTCGAACCTGCGACCAACGGATTATGAGTCCGCCGCTCTAACCAGCTGAGCTATGGGCCCGAAACCTGCAAAGGCCCCGGGGTCGCACCCCCGGGGGCAGAGCCGGGGAAGGTAGCCACTTTCCCTACGGCGTTACAAGCCGCGGGCCAGGAAGCAGGCACCTGGCCCCGGGTCACCCATCCTGCCACCGACCCGAGCGGTTATTCCTCCTCGGGGAGACGGAAGCGGAGACGCGCGGCCAGACCCTCTCCCTCCCGGTCCAGGCGCTCGGCGCCGTCGAAGGAGAGCTCTTCCACGTCGGCGTGCTGCTGGAAGGCATGGCCCACGAGATGGTCGGCGAAATCCGGGTTCGCCCGGAGGAAGCTACGGCTGAGGAGGAGGGTCTCCACCCGAGACTCCCGGAGGGCCCGCTGGACGGCTGCCGGCCCCAAAGCACCCTTGCCGCCGGAGTGGGCCTGGTTCACCACCTCTTCCAGAAGCTCCTCCTGGCGGGACTGGGTCAGGAGGGAGGCCGCATCTTCCGACGCCGTCCGCACCTGGGCGGGGGTCATCTCCAGATGCAGGCTGGATGCGTAGAGTGAACGCTTCTGCAGGGCCGGGGAAAAGTACTCCTTCAGCTGTGCGGTGGCCTCCGGCGTGCCGCCCAGAACCACGTACCCGTGGTCTCCTGCCATCTTGGCGATCTTGTCCGCCAACCGCTTACGGAGCCGATCCGACTCCACGTCCAGCACCTTCTGGGCGGCGTCCGTGGCCGTCTTCCCCCGAACTCCCGAGTGGCTTGTAGCCCTCTTGGAGCTGCTCACGTCAGAGAGATCCCCGGAGATCTCCTCGGCGATCACGTTCGTGGGCTCCTCGATCTCGCCGTGGAGGTACTCGAAGATCCGTCCCCTGCGCTGGTCCACCAGGACCGTGATGACGGGCCGGGCCTGCTTCAGGGCCCGAACGTACGGGGCCACCCGTATGCCCGGCTCCCAGCAGACCAGATCGGGCATCGGGACCCTGACCGCTTCCGCGTACCAGACCCTCTCCGGGGTGGCGAACCCCACCCAACCCCGATTCGGCAGGTAGCCGTCATGCTTGCCCAGCTCCTCCTGGATCTGGGAGAGTGCATCGTCGAAACCCTCAAGCTTTCCGTTCTCCTGCCCCTGGGCCCGCTCCCGGGCCTGGGTCACCCCCCTTTCCAACCGCTTCTTCCAGAGGTTTCTGTCGGAGAACTCGGATACCCGCCCATCGATGTAGACGCTCAGCACGTACTCTTCACGAAGCTCCCGGTAGAGATCGATCAGCTTATCCCGACTCAGCATGCCTTTTCCTTGCTCATCGTACTTGAGGTGTGGACCCGGGCCCACCGTTCGCGGGCCGTTACCCCCTTGGCCCCCACCGGGTCCCCGGGCTGGGGCCCGTCTCCCCCCGAACCCCGGCTCCACCACCGGGTACTCGCTCCCGTCCAACCGTCTCGGACCAGAGGGAGAAACGCCCGTGCTCCGCCGTCCTCCAGACATGGATGAAGCCCGCCGCGCCATGGTGGAAGAACAGCTCCGCTCTAGGGGCATCCGGAATCATCGGGTCCTGGACGCCATGGGCCGGGTCCCCAGGGAGGACTTCCTTCCCTCCACCCTGGCCAGGGCGGCCTACGACGACCGGGCCGTCCCCATCGATGAGGGACAGACCCTTTCCCAACCGTACATGGTGGCAGCCATGACCGAGGCCCTGGAGCCGGGTCCCACGGACCGGGTTCTCGAGATCGGAACGGGGAGCGGGTATCAAGCCGCCGTCCTCTCGCTCCTGGTCTCGGAGGTGTTCTCGCTGGAGCGGATCGCGTCCCTGGCCGAAGGGGCCCGAAAGCGGTTGAACGACTTGGGCTACAGTAACGTCCGGGTCCGGACCGGAGACGGGAGCCTGGGATGGCCGGAAGAGGCTCCTTTCGACGGCATCATCGTCACCGCCGCCGCCCCCGAGCCTCCTCGATCCCTGTTGAGCCAGCTCTCCGAAGTGGGTGGCCGCCTGGTAGTTCCGGTGGGAACCCGGACGGAACAGGACCTTCTTCGGGTCCGCCGGGAGGGGGACGAGCTCGAAACGGATACGCTACTGGGCTGCCGGTTCGTCCCCCTCCTCGGCGAGGAAGGGTGGTGAGAAGCCGGAACCGGCGTTCAGTGCCTCACCGCTTGATCCGCTCGCCTCGGTCCTCGTAGCGGAAGATCCACGCGGCCATCCGCCCAGGTCGGATCTCGTCTCCGTCGTCTCCGTGGTCGTGGTCGCCGGCGGAGCCCTTCTCCACGGAGGGGCGCGTCTCCAGGGCCCGGCGGTAGGCGTCCAATCGACTCCGCCACCGTTTCCAGTTCTCCGCCCTCAGGTCCACCCACCCCCCATCCACCTCGGTCTTGGACGGCGCCGGCCCTTCCGGAGGCACCTTGACTCGATCGCCTCGCAGGACGCGCTCACCGTCCGGAAGAAGGATAGGGAGTCCGATGGAGACGATCCGTTGCCTCAGGTCCGGGTCCTCCTCAACCAGGCTCAAGCTGGCCTCCGCCGTCCCCTCCGGATCCAGCGTGGCTCCGGCCGCTACCGTCTCATGGACCCTCCGGAGGATGGCCCCCTCGAAGAGAAGCTTGGACAGCCGGGGAGGGCCCAACATCTCGTAGGCCACCCCCTCCACGCCCGTCTCCTCCTCCATGGCCTCCATCTTTCGGAGAGCGGCGGTCCGGAGCACCCCGGCCCGGTAGGTGGGACCCAGAGTGGCGGCGTCCATGGCGGCCACCGTGTCCCTCCCGGTAGGACGCCCTTCGATCTCCCGGACGACGGCCTCGGCGATCTCCTCGGGAGTGACGAACTCCATGAGGCCCAGGGCCGTGAGAGCCTCGAACTCCGAGAGGGAAAACAGTCCGTTCTCACCCGCATCCAGGTAGACACCTTCCAAGGGAGCGTCCACCTCCTCCCAGATCCCTTCGGGCCTTCGTCCTCCTCCGGGGAAAGCCGCCTCCACCGGAACGGCTTCCACCGCATCCACCCGCTGTAGGGGCGCTCCTCCCCTTCGGATAGCCCCGTACTCCACCGCCTTCCAACTGATGGCCGCGGTTGGCTTCACCTCCTTGACGGCAGGAGCACCGGGGGTGCGCCCCATGAGAAACAGGAGGAGAGAATGGGCACCGGCGAGGCCGGCCTTGGCCAAGAGGACCCGGGAGGGCCGCTCCTCCGAGTGGGTGAATGGGATGTTGAGTCCCATTCCTCCGGTCCCCGCGGTGCCGATCTTCACGTACATCTGTGTTCCCGCCCGCTTCATCCCCTCTAGGGCGATCTGCACGTGTCTGATGAGCTGCGGCAGGTAGAGGCTCGAAAGATGTCGCTCCACCGCCTCTCGGTCGGCCCGTCCCGCTTCCGCCTGCTTTCGGAGGTGCTCGGCGGAGCGGAAGGCGTCCTGGTAGGCCAGAGCCCCCGCCGTGTTCACGGAGTCCACCACCACGTGGGGCCGGACATCGGCGAGGAGACGCCCCAGGTAGGAGCGGCGGAAGACCTCGTCGGTTAGCTCGCCGTATAGATCATCGATGAACGAACGACGGTCCCCGGCCTCGTCCATCACGTCGCCCCGCTTCCGCCGGGCCATGGCCTCCGGAGCGAAGATGTCGCCCCACACCGCATCGATACGAACGTCCTCGCTCCCCCGGTCGACCCGGAGCTCCTCCACCGCCTCCTCCGCTTCCTCCCGGCGAAGGGAGCCCACCACAAGCCTACGGGGATCGAAATCCAGGATGCGTCGAGCGGTGGCCAACCCCACCAGCCCGGCACCGCCCAACACGAGCACGTTTTTCCCCTTGAGTTCCATGAAGCCTCCCGTGCAGTTTCCTCGGATCCCCGGTCTTCGTCACCCGGACGGGCCCGGCCCTGCCTTGTGGGCCGAAGTCGAGGGAGAGACGGCCCTGCGAAGGGCTTCCACCTCGGCTTCCTCCAACGTCCGCCAGGAACCCCGGGGGAGATTCCCCAGTTCCAAGGGCCCGAAGCGAACCCGTTTCAGACCCCGGACGGGGTGGCCCACAGCCTCCAGGAGCCGCCGAACCTCCCGCTTTCGCCCTTCCCTGAGGACGAGGGAGAGGTGAGACCTCCCCCGCCCGGAACGGAGGACCCGGACATCTTCGGCCCGTGCGGGGCCATCCTCCAGCTCCACCCCCTCCCGAAGGGCCTTCAACGCGGCACCTTGCACCTCGCCCACCACCCAGGCTCTGTACTCCCGGGCAACCCGGGAGGATGGATGGAGGAGCGAGTTCACCATATCTCCCTCGTTGGTCAGGATCAGGAGCCCCTCCGTGTCCCGGTCCAGCCTCCCTACGTAGACGAGTTCACGGGCGTCCTCGGGGAGGAGGTCGTAGACGGTCCGGCGTCCACCCGGGTCGTCCCGGGTGGTGAGGACACCGGAAGGCTTGTTCAGGAGGAGCCACCGCACCGGGGAGAGAGTGACCGCCTTTCCGTCCACCTCCACCCGGTCCCGCTCGGGAACGACCTGGACGCCCTGGGTCGTCACCACCTCCCCGTTCACCTTCACCCGGCCCGCGGCGATCCAACGCTCACCCTCCCGCCGGGAGGCCACACCTGCCCGAGAGAGGAACTTCTGGAGCCTCATGGACTCCAGGCCCGATTCTTCCTTCATCACGACTCCAGCTCCAGCTCCTCCTGATCCGGGTCCACGGGATCCCCCTGGTCCTCGGTGAGAGGCGTCCGGTCCCGCAGAACGACGGGTAGCTCTTCGGGGCGAGGCAGATCGTCCAGGGACGAAAAGCCGAAGTGCTCCAGGAAGCGGGTGGTCGTCCCGTACAGGAGAGGCCGGCCAAGCCCCTCGGCCCGACCCACCACCTCGATGAGGCCCCGGTCCTGAAGAGTTCGGATCACCCCGGAAGATCCCACCCCTCGGATGAACTCGACTTCCACCCGGCCGATGGGTTGTCGGTACGCCACGATGGCCAAGGTCTCCAGGGCCGGTCCCGAGAGACGGGAGGGCCGGGGTACCGTGTCGAAGCGTTCGAGATAGGAAGCGAACTCCGGACGGGTGAGGAGCTGGAATCCCTCGGCCACCCGGGAAATCTCGAACGCCCGCCCCTCCTCCTGGTATTCGCCCTGGAGGATCTGGATCGAGCGCTCCACCACGTCCTCGTCCAACGAGTCGTCGGCCCGGGCGATCTCCTCGGCCCTCAGGGGGGCGTCGCTGGCGAAGAGGATCGCCTCCACGATCTGCTCGGCTTTCACGCCCCACTCTCCCTCGTCGTGGTGTCCGCGTCCGTGGCGGGGACCGGATCGGCTCCCGCAGGCTCACCCTCCTCTCGTTCCCCACCCTCGGCTGGGTAGAGCCAGAGTTCGGCAAACGGCCGGACCTGCCGCAGCAGGAGGAGGTGCCGGCGAGCCAACTCCAGCCCGGCCAACAGGGTCATCACTCCGTGGAGCCTCTCCTTCCAGGGCCGGACGAGCTCGGAAAACTCCACCCGCCCCCGTTCTCCCAGGGTCTCCAGGATCAGCCCGATCTTCTCGTCCATGGCCACACCCCGCCGGGTGACCGCATGCTCCGGCCGGTGCCGCTCGGCGGGCATCTCCACCTGCAGGGCCGCCTGGAACACCTCGTCCCATGTGGTCTCCAGGGGACTCTCCTCCGGGGGCGGTGGAGGACGGGTAGGGACGTAGCCCCGAGGATAGCGCCGAGCCCGTTCCGCTTCGGCCCGCTCCAGCCGACTGGAGACCTCCCGGATCTGCTCGTACTCCAGGAGCCTCCGAACCAGTTCGGCCCGCGGATCTTCCTCCTCCTCATCCGGGGGGCGGGGAAGGAGCATCTGCGCCTTGATCCGGACCAGGGTGGCCGCCATTTCCAGAAACTCGCCCGCCCCGTCCAAGTCCTCCGCCTGGATCCCACGGATCGCCCCCAGGAACTGGTCGGTGATCCGGGCGATGGGAATGTCGAAGATGTCGATGTCCTGCTGCCGGATCAGGTGGAGGAGAAGGTCCATGGGACCGTGGAACCGATCCAGCTCCACCACGAAGGGCCCCTCCGACGAGACGGAGCGCTCCGGGACGATGGGCGGCGCCTCCATTCCTCAGCTCCAGAGGCGGATGAACGCCACCGAGGCGTCCATGAGAACCTGTACCGGAAAGAGGAGTATCTGGACCCCTCCGGGGATCAGGAAGAGGAAGGCCAGGATGGCCAGGATCCCGAAGCGTCCGAACTCCCGGTACCGGTCCCGGATCCCCACCGGGAGGAAGTGATACGCCACATGCCCCCCGTCCAGAGGAGGGACGGGGATGAGGTTGAAGATGGCCAGGATGAGATTCAGGAAGATGCCGAGCATGATGGCCTGGCCCGCCACGTCCACCCAAGCCCCACCCCCTCCGAAGAACGCCGCCAAAACAGCCCCGGCCAGGGTGAGGAGAGCTGCCAGGGCCAGGTTCACCACGATCCCGGCCAGGGAGACCCGGATGTCGCTCCATTTGGGATCTCGGTAGTTGGCCGGATTCACGGGAACGGGCTTGGCCCACCCGAAGAGGAAGTTCGTGGGGAGGGCATAGAGGACCAGGGGCACCACGACCGAACCCACCAGATCCAAGTGGGGAAAGGGGTTGAGGGTGATCCGACCGAGCTCATCGGCCGTCGGGTCCCCCTCTCTCCGGGCCACCCAGGCGTGGGCCACCTCGTGGAAGACCACGGAAAAGATCAGGATGGGAACGAGGAGGAGGAGCTCCATTCGGTTCCGGGCCCGAGTGCACTTTTCCCCGGGGGGTGGAGCTTCACCGACCGGGGGATGAACGGAGACCCAAGGTAAGTGCCCCCGGGGCTCCCGGGGAACGGGTGCCGGAGGCCCGGTACCGGGAGCGGAAAAGGGAGAAGCTCCCGAAGGTTGATCTCCTACCGTGGCCGCGGTAGCTTTCTGCGCTTGTACGGACGGTGCACGAGAGACGGTCTTCAGGAGCCGGCATGCCGAACATCACGAGCGCGAAGAAGCGGATGGAGCTTTCCCGGAACGCCCGGGAAAAGAACAGGAAGATCCGGTCGCGGATCCGCACGGCCGTGAAGCGGGTCAAGCAGAGCGAGGATCGGGAGACGGCGGAGAGCCGCCTCCGGGAGGCCTTCCAGCTCCTCGACCGAGCATCCCGTCGGAGAATCCTCCACCCGAAGAAGGCGGACCGGGTCAAGTCCCAGCTCCACCGGGCGGTGGACAGCTTGGAGTAGGACTGCCGTCGGCGAGGGGCGCCCATTCGGGCGCTCCTCTTCCCATCACTCCCCGTCGGCCCGCCAGACCACCTTCCCACCCACCACCGTAACCCGGGCTCGCCCGATGAGCCGTTCCCCCTCGAAGGGGGTGTTCCGGCTGAGGGAAACGAACTCCTTTCGGTCCACGGTCCACTCCTCGGCGGGGTCGAAGAGCGTGAGATCCGCCGGGCTCCCCTCGGCCAGCGTCCCGCCGGGGAGCCCGAAGGCCCGGGCGGGCCCGGAACTCATTCTCTCAACCATGGTGGACAGGTCCATCGATCCGCCCACGACGAAGTGGGTGTGGACCACGCCCAGCGCCGTCTCGAGCCCCACGATGCCAAAGGGGGCGTCATCGAAGGCCTGCTCCTTCTCGTCGTAGTGGTGGGGCGCATGGTCGGTGGCCAGAACGTCCAAGGTACCGTCCTGGAATCCACGCCGAACCGCCTCCACGTCCCGGGCGGTCCGGAGGGGTGGGTTCATCTTGGCGTCGGTCCGGTAGTCGTCCACCGCCTCGTCGGTCAGAAGAAGGTGGTGCGGGGTGGCCTCGGCCGTCACCGCCACCCCCCGGGCCTTGGCGGCCCGGATCGCCTCCACGCCATACCAGGTGGAGACATGCTGAAGGTGCACCCGGCCTCCCGTGAGCTCGGCCAGGAGAAGGTCCCGAACGATATGGACATCCTCTGAAGCGTTGGGCTTCCCCTTGAGCCCCAGGCGAGACGAGACCACCCCTTCGTTCATCACTCCCTTTGCAGAAAGACCCAGATCCTCGCAGTGATCCGCTACCGGGATCGAGAAGGCCTGGGAGTATTCCAGAGCCAACCGCATGAGGCCCGAGTCCATGACCGGGTTTCCGTCGTCGGTGATGGCCACGGCCCCGGCCTCCACCAATTCTCCGATCTCCGTGAGCCGCTCGCCCTTCTGGCCCACCGAGAGCGCTCCCACCGGGTAGACCCGGGCGGCTCCCGCGTCACGACCCGCCGCGCCCACGAAACCCACGGTGGCCGGCGAGTCGATGACGGGATCCGTATTGGGCATGGCGCATACGGCGGTGAATCCCCCGGCCGCCGCCGCCCGGGCTCCCGACGCGATCGTCTCTTTGTGTTCACCTCCGGGCTCCCGGAGGTGTACGTGAACATCGATGAAGCCCGGAGCCACCACCAACCCCGTAGCGTCCAGGGACCGGCTCCCTTCGGGAGCCTCCAGTCCTCGACCTACGCGGGCCACCCGCCCGTCCACCAGGAGGAGGTCCAACTCGTCGTCCAGACCCGCCTCCGGGTCCACCAGCCTTCCCCCGCGGACCACCATGGATTCCTTCATCCGTCCACCCCTCCCTGCTTGGCGGCCTCGGCCTTCTCCGGCTGTCCGCCGGCCAGGAGGTAGAGGATGGCCATCCGTACCGCCACTCCGTTCGTCACCTGCTTCAGGATCACCGAATGGGGCCCGTCCGCCACGTCCGAGTCGATCTCCACTCCGCGGTTCATGGGCCCTGGGTGGAGGATGAGGGTCTCCCGGGACGCCGCGTCCAGCCGCCGGCTGCTGATGCCATAGACGCGATTGTACTCGCGGAGGCTCGGGACGTACCCGCCCTGCATCCGTTCGAGCTGCAGTCGGAGGACGTTGAGGACATCGGCCCATTCGATGGCGTCCTCCACCCTCCGGAAGACCTTCACCCCCATTTCCTCGATCCCGTACGGGAGGAGGGTTCGGGGCCCGCAAACCCCCACCTGGGCCCCCAGGGTCAGGAGCCCGAAGATGTTCGAACGGGCCACCCGCGAGTGGAGGATGTCCCCCACGATGCAGACCTTGAGGCCTTCGATCGCACCCAGCCGGTCCCGGATCGTGAGAAGGTCCAGGAGGGCCTGGGTTGGGTGCTCGTGGGCCCCGTCCCCGGCGTTGATCACGTTGGAGGGAATCCGGTCGGCCAGGAAGGCGGCCGCCCCCGAGGCCCAGTGCCGGATCACCACCATATCGATCCGCATGGCCTCCAGGTTCCGGGCCGTGTCCACCAGCGTCTCGCCCTTCTGCACCGAAGAGCCCGAGGCGGCTATGTTGACGGTGTCGGCGGACAGTCGCTTCTCAGCGAACTCGAAGGAGATACGGGTCCGGGTAGAGGGCTCCATGAAGAGGTTGACGATGGTCTTCCCCCGAAGGACCGGCACCTTCTTGATCTTCCGTTCGGAGATCTCCTTGAAGGGCTCGGCCGTGTCCAGGATCGTCCGGATCTGTTCGGAGGTCAGGTGTTCGAGCCCGATGAGATCCTTGCCCAGAGGCGAAGCAGTGGGGCTCACAGGTCCTCCGTCGGGGTGGTGACCAGTTCGACCGCAAAGCGTCCATCCAGCTCCGGAACGAGCACGTCCACCCGCTGGTTCTCCAGGACCTCTACCTTGCGACCCACGATGTCGGGCTGTATGGGCAGCTCCCGTCCACCCCGGTCCACGAGGACGCAGAGGTGGATCCGGGCCGGTCGGCCCCAGTCCATGAGCTCGTTCATGGCCGCCCGGGCCGTCCGGCCTGTATAGAGGACATCGTCCACCACCACTACGGCGTGGTCGTCGATGCCCGAAAGGGGGAGTTGGGACTCCCCCACCACCGGCCTGGGTCCGATGGCCGCCAAATCGTCCCGGTAGAGGGTGATGTCCAGGGAGCCGGTGGGGATCTGCACCCCCTCGCTCCGCTCCAGCTCCTCCTGGATGCGTTCGCCCAGCTCTTTCCCGCGCCGCTGGATACCAAGGAGGGCCAGGCCGTCCGTTCCCTGGTTCCGCTCCACGATCTCCCGGGCCATCCGGGCCAAGGCCCGCTCGATGGCCTCGTCGTCCATGATCGTGACCCTCTGCTCGCCGCTCATGATGCCGCTCTCCCGGCTGGAAGGTGGGCCCCGGAGGAACCGCCCGGACGCGGGTCGGAATGCGCCTCGGGGCTCCGAAGGCCCGGCAAAGCTAGAGCGTTCGGAGAGGAAGTGTCAACGACCTGGACGCAGACACCCCGAGGTCGGTCAGTCCGCTTCCTGATGAACCGGGCGGGCGTGGGACGGGGCGGTCTCGGCAGAATCCAAACCCGCCGCCGGATCTCGCCCGAAAAACCACAACACAGCCCCAAGGACCACGAGCCCCAGCATGAGGGAGACAACCGGGTGGATCCACCCGAGAGCCACCGGGATCTCCCCCACGGCCAGAGCCACCAGTGCCACGACCACGGCGTAGGGGAGCTGGGTCCGGACGTGGTCCACCAGGTCGCATGCGGACGCCATCGAGCTCAGGACCGTGGTGTCCGAGATGGGGGAGCTGTGATCCCCGAAGACCGCCCCGGCCATGACCGAGCTCACGGTACCCAGCAGGATTCCGTAGTGCTCCCCTCCGGCGAAACCGACCCCAACTCCCATGGCCACAGCCAGGGGAATCACCACCGGGAAGAGGATCGCCATGGTCCCCCAGGAGGTGCCAGTGGAGAAGGCGGTGAGCGCCGCCACCACGAACACCAGGGCCGGAAGCGCCGCCAGGGGAAGGGTGTCCTGGAGGAGGGAGGCCAGGTAGGGGCCGGTACCCAGCTCCTGGGTCACTCCCCCCAGTCCCCACGCCAACACCAGGATGACCACGGCCAGAAGCATGGACTGCATGCCGCCCAACCACGCCTCCAGGGCCTCCTGTACCGTGAGGATCCGCTGGGCCACCACCATGGCGATTCCCACGACGCATCCGGCGAATGAGGCCCACAGGAGGGCCGCGAAGGGATCGGCCTGGCCGATCACGTCACGGATGGTCCGTTCCCCCGGATCCAGGGCCGCCGCCCCCGTCCCCCAAAGTGCCCCGAGGGCCACCAGGATCACGGCGAGAACCGGAACCGCGGCGTTGTACCACCGATGCGGCTGGTCCGAACTGGGCTTGAGGGACTCCAGGGAGGTGTCCGCCGCCGGCATGGCTCCCGGCCGTATCACCCCGCCTCCCGAATAGGATCGGCGCTCGGCCTCGTACATGGCGCCGAAGTCTCGGCGCATGAGGATCACCATGAACACGAAGGCCAGGGCCAGAAGGGGATAAAAGAGGTACGGGATGGAATGGAGGAAGATCGTGAAGGCGTTGTCGGCCCCCGCCTGGAGCTGCGCCTGCAGCTCCGGGTCCGCCGTCCCCGCAGCCACAGAGGAGAGGGCGTCCCGGATCTGGGTGATCTCGAAGCCGATCCAGGTGGTGACCACCGCGCTCACCGCCAGGGGGGCGGCCGTGGAGTCCACGATATAGGCCAGCTTCTCCCGGGAGATGGCCAGCCGATCCGTCATGGGCCGAAGGGCGTTGCCCCGGATCAAGGTATTGGCGTAGTCGTCGAAGAAGATGAAGATGGCGGACAGGCCCGTGTAGAACTGGCCCCGGGTCCGATCGGTGGCGAAGCGTTCCAGGACCTCCACGACCCCCCGGGTCCCCCCGCTCCGGGACATGATCCCCACCAACCCCCCGAGGAAGAGGCTGAACACGATGATGGCTACATGGTCCGCATCGGTCATTGCCTCGATGAGGAAGTCCAGGGAGCCCGCCGTTCCGGTCAGGGGGTTGAAGCCAGCGGCGAAAACGGCTCCGATCCAGACGCCTGAAAAGAGCGAAAGCACCACTTCTCGGGTGAGCAGCGCCAGAGCGATGGCCACCAGGGGTGGCACGAGGCTCAGCCAGCCCGGTTCCACGGGGAGGTCCATGGTCGCGCATCCCCTTACTGGAGGAACGGATGGAAAAACCGCCCCAACTTCGTGGATCGGACCGCCGGCCGCAAACGCTTGGACGACCACGCCCGTGATATCCCCGGGTCCCGTCGGATCTCGCTCCTGCTCAGCCTCTCCGTTCCCGGAAAAACTCCTTGAGGAGCGTTCCGGACGGTTGGGCCAGAACCCCGGATGTGACCCGGCAACGATGGTTCAGTCGAGGGTCCCGAAGGAGGTCGTTCAGGCTCCCGGCCATCCCGGCTTTGGGGTCCGGAGCGCCGTAGACCACCCGGGGGATCCGGGCAAGGACCGCCGCCCCGGCGCAGAGGGCGCAGGGCTCCAAGGTGGCGTAGAGGGTGGTCCTGGTGAGCCTCCAATCACCGATCCGGGCCCCACCCTTCCGGATCGCCACCACTTCCGCATGGGCCGTGGGATCAGAATCCCGCACCGTCCGGTTGTTCCCCTCAGCCAGGATCCGGCCGTCCCGGACCAAAACGGCTCCCACCGGCACCTCGCCTGCCCCGGCCGCCGCCCGGGCCTGCTCCAGTGCGCGGCTCATCCACATGAAGTCCACTGGCTCGCTAGGGTCGCTCATAACCGGCAGGAGACTCGGTCCCGAAGGTCCGTGGCCTCGAAGGGAAGGTGTCGGGGGCGGCGGGTCCGCTACCATCCAGCGGAGTGGACACCGGGCGGAGGGCAGGTCTTGGCGGACAACGTCGGTAGGCAGAGACGGCCGCCAGGGCCCGGGGTCAGTGGGCGGTGGCGCTCATGGGCACCGAGCTTCCGTCCATCCGGCGGAAGAGGGCAGTCACCTTTCCTTCCACCTGTATCCGGTGAGGGTCCTCCACGACTACCGGCTCCTCATCCAGCCGCCCCGGACGGAGGAGGACGGAGCGACCCCGGCGTTCATATCGGTAGAAGCCGGGTCCGCCTCCCATCCGAGTCACCACCACGTCCCCGTCACCGATCTGTTCCCGGCCGGCGGGCTCCACCATGAGAAAGTCTCCCTCGTTCACGCCGAGGGACGGGAGCTGGCCGGCCCGAGCCCGGACGAAGTAGGCACCCTTGGCTCCGGCCATGCGCCGGTCCATGGAGTAGTACTCTTCCACCCGGGAACCCCGGCCCGAAGGGTCGGTGGGAAGTTCCGAGTAGCATGGAACGGAAACCGTCTGGGCATTCAGGTCCTCCCCCACGATGCGGACACCCCTGGAGCGGGCCGGGTCTCGCTCCAGGTATCCTTTGTCGGCCAGAGCCCTCAGGTGCTCGGAGACCGTCTTCGTGCTCTTGATCTGGAAACGCTCCCCGATCTCACGTATGGAAGGCTGGAAAGTGTTCGCCCGAAGGTACTGGACCATGTAGTCCAGGATCTTCCGTTCGATCTCCGTCAGGGCACCGGACATGTCCGCTCTCCCCAGAGAAGGCCCCGGGGCGCCGTGCCCCGGGAACGAATGCGAAAGGCCAGATTAATCTTCCTGCGATGAACCCGTCAAGCAATCGGTTCCGGCGGCGAGGCGCAGGGGACCTGGTCACTTCCCACCCCCCTCATCCCGGCCGGTAGCGGCCTCCTCCATGACCCCTCCGCTCCGGATGGCCTGCACCGCCATGCCGATCCTCCGAAGGCTCCGCTCCCGACCCAGCGCCACCAGGACCTCAAAGATCCCGGGGCTCACACCCTGGCCCGTCACCGCCAGTCGCAGGGGATGGATGAGCTTCCCGGCTCCCACCCCCAACTCCTGGGCGAGCCCCCGGACCGCGTCCTCCAGAGGACCTTCCTCCCACGGAACGCCTTGAAGCCGTTCCGAGAGAAGCTCCAAACGCCGCAGCGTTTTCTCGGGATCCTTGGCCCAGTGCTTGCGGACGGCCTTCGGATCGTACCCCTCCGGATCGTCCAGGTACCCGTTCACCCTCTCGGCCAGCTCCGTCACCGTACGAGCCCGAGACTTGAGGAGCTCTATCAGCGTCTGGAGCCACTCCTCCCGGCCCACCAGCTCCTCCGGCCCTCGAAGGCCCTCTTCGGTGATTCGTTCACGGACAAGGGGAGCCAAATCGGCGCTGCGGGAGCGGGTCATGTGCTGGCCGTTCAACCATTCCAGCTTCTCCAGGTCGAAGACGGCACTCTTGCGGCCAACCCGGTCCAGGGTGAAGCGCTCCACCATCTCCTCCATCGCCATCACTTCCACATCCTCGCCGGGGGACCACCCCAGGAGCGCCAGAAAGTTGGACATGGCCCTGGGGAGCATCCCCTTCTCCCGGTAGGCCCCCACCGCCGTCGCTCCGTGACGCTTGGAAAGCCGCTTCCCGTCCGGACCGAGGATCATCGGAGCATGAGCGTAGACGGGCACGGGCCACCCCAGGGCCCGAAGGAGGAGGACTTGCTTCGGCGTATTCGAGAGGTGGTCGTCACCCCGGATGACGTGGGTGATTCCGACCTCCGAGTCGTCGGATACCACGGCCAGATTGTACGTGGGGCTGCCGTCACTCCGGAGGATCACCAGATCGTCGATCTCTTCGTTCCGGAAGCGAGTCTCGCCGTGGACCCGGTCCTCCCACACGGTCTCTCCGTCTGGCACCCGGAAACGAAGCGCATGGGGCTCCCCCGCCCCGGCCCGGTCCTCCGCCTCCCGTTCGTCCATCGCCTCCGCCTGCCGGCGGGGATGGCGGAGTGCCGCGTCCGGATCCTCTTCACGGATCCGGGCCATCTCCTCGGGCGTGGTGAAGTCACGGTACGCCCACCCGGACTCCAAGAGCCTGCGGGCATCCCTCTGGTGCCGTTCGAGCCCGGCGGACTGGAACAAGGGTCCCTCGTCCCAATTCAAGCCGAGCCACTTGAGT
>SKSR01000059.1 GCA_007122885.1 Gemmatimonadota bacterium | reverse complement strand
GGAGGACGACGCCCTCCTCCTGGTGCGAGACCTCCGGAGGAAGGGGTACGAGGTGGGGCACCGGCGGGTGGAATCGGCGCCGGAGATGGTCCGGGCCCTGGAAGAGGAGGAGTGGGACGTGATCCTCTGCGACTTCCACCTGCCGGGCTTCGGGGTCCCGGAGGCGCTCTTCATCCTGAGGGAGTCCGGTCGGGACATCCCCTTCCTCCTGGTCTCCGGAAAAGTGGAGGAGGAGGCGGCGGTGGAGGCGCTCACCTCCGGCGCCCAGGACTTCGTCCTGAAGGACCGGCTCCACCGGCTCGTCCCGGCGGTGGAGCGGGAGATCCGGGACGCCGGGATCCGGCGCCGCCGCCGGGAGGCCGAGGAGGAGCTCCGGGAGAGCGAGGAGCGGTTCCGTCAGATCGCCGAGCACGTCCGGGACGTGTTCTGGATCACGACCCCGGCGAAGGACCGGCTGCTCTACCTGAGTCCCGCCTTCGAGGAGGTCTGGGGAGTTCCCCGGGAAGAGGTGTACCGGAATCCCCTTCGCTGGATGGAGGCGATCCATCCGGAGGATCGGGGGAGGGTGGAGGCGGCCCTCTTCGGGCAGGCCCACGGGGAGTACGAAGAGGAGTACCGGATCGTCCACCCCGACGGCGAGGTCCGGTGGATCTGGGACCGGGCCTTCCCGGTCCGGGATGAGCACGGGGAGGTCTACCGGATCGTGGGGGTGGCCGAGGACGTCACGGAGCGGAAGGAGGCGGCGGAGGCCGTTCGCCAGGCCGACCTGCGCTACCGGGCCCTCATCGAGCACGCCACGGACGTGATCCTCATCGTGGACGCGGACCCGGACGCCACGATCCGGTACGCGAGCCCCTCCGCTCGGGATTTCCTGGGCCTGGCTCCGGAGGAGGTCCGGGGGACGGGCGGCTTCTCCGTCGTCCATCCGGAGGATCTGGAGCGGGTCCGGAATACCTATCGAAAGACGGTCGACCATCCGGGGGCCGCGGTCCGGGAGCAGTACCGGCTCGTGGGCGAAGGGGAAACGGTGCGCCATGTGGAGGCCGTGGCCCGAAACCTGTCCGATCTACCCTCCGTGGGAGGGATCGTGGTCAACCTCCGGGACGTGACCGAGCGGGTGGAGCTCGAGTCCCAGGTCCTCCACAGCCAGAAGATGGAGGCGGTGGGGCGGCTGGCCGGGGGCGTGGCCCACGACTTCAACAACCTCCTCACGGTCATCGAGGGGTACGCACAGATCCTGGAGCAAGGGGCGGATCCGGAGGACCCTCGCCGGGAGGAGCTGGAGGAGATCCGTGGAGCCGTTCGGAGGGGGGCGGCCCTCACCCGTCAGCTCCTGGCCTTCAGCAAGCGGCAGGTGGTGCAGCCCCGCGTCATCGACGCGAAGGAGGTGGTGACGGGGATGGAGCGGATGCTCGGCCGCCTCCTTCCCGAGGACGTGGAGCTCCGCACCCGATTCTGCTCCGAGCCGGCCCCCGTGCACATGGATCCGGGCCAGCTCGAACAGGCGGTCATGAACCTGGTGGTGAACGCCCGGGAGGCCCTCCCGGAGGGAGGGCGGGTGTCCCTGAGCGTGGATGTGGGTGAGGAAAGGGGGGCGGATCCCCGGGGCTCGGTGGTCCGGATCTTCGTGGTGGACACGGGGCCCGGCGTTCCGGAAAACCTCCGGAAGGAGGTCTTCGAGCCCTTCTTCACCACGAAGGAGTCGGGGACCGGGCTGGGGCTCGCCACCGTCTACGGCGTGGTGGAAGGGGCCGGGGGTGTGGTGCGGGTGGGGGATGGGGAGGCCGGGGGCGCCGTCTTCACCCTCTCCCTCCCCCGGTGGGAGCCGGAGGAGGGGACGGGCCCGGACTTGGAGGGGGCCCGTTTCCGAGACGCCGGGCCCGAAGGGACGGACGGCGGCCGGGCGAAGGGAGGGGACCCAGCCGAGGGAGGGGCCCTGGTACTCGTGGTGGAGGACGAGGCGGCCCTCCGAAAGGTGGTTCGGAGACACCTGGAGCGCTCGGGCTACCGGGTGGTGGACGCCGCTTCCGGCGTGGAAGGCCTGGAGAAGATCGGGGCTCTGGACGAGGCCGTGGACCTGGTTCTCAGCGACGTGGTCCTTCCCGGCATGTCCGGACCGGATCTGGTGGAGCGGATCCAGGAGTGCCACCCGGACGTCCGGGTGCTGTTCACCTCGGGCTACGCCCCGGACGAGCTCCGGGGCCGCTACTCGACGCTCTCGAGCGGCGCCTACCTCCAGAAGCCCTTCACGTCCGAGGAGCTCCTCGGCGCGGTTCGGCGGTCCCTGTTGGAGGGGGCGGCTCGAACCGGGAGGAGCTGAGCCGGCGCCTTCACCGCCGCCGGGCCCGGAGGACGGACTCCACGTCCTCCAGAGACGTTTCCGCTCCCATGAGGGCCACCAGGAGGTGGTAGAGGAGGTCCCCGGCCTCCTCCGGGATCCGCTCCCCGTCCCTGCGGGCCAGGGCCGTGAGAAGCTCGGCCCCCTCCTCCCCCAGCTTCTTGAGGCGGAGGTTCTCGTCGAAGAGGAGCTTCG
Organism: Gemmatimonadota bacterium; assembly: GCA_007122885.1. GTDB lineage: Bacteria > Gemmatimonadota > Gemmatimonadetes > Longimicrobiales > Gaopeijiaceae > SKSR01. The sequence continues at coordinate 15,827 of SKSR01000059.1, read as the reverse complement.
TGGTGTAGCTCCCCTCGGGCCGGGCCCGGTTCCGCTCTTCCAGGAGGCTCCAGAGCTCGGTCACGATATGCGGCTCGGGAGCCGAGGCCCGGCCGAAGCAGCTCCGGTCGCCGGTGTGGCATGCCGGACCCGCCGGCTCCACCCGGGCTAGGACCGTGTCGCCGTCGCAGTCGGCGTGGAGAGAGAGGACGCGCTGCACGTTGCCGGAAGTGGCCCCCTTCCGCCAGAGCTCCTCCCGGGAGCGGGACCAGTAGTGCATCTCCCCGGTGGCGAGGGTGGCCTCCAGGGCCTCCCGGTTCGCCCACGCCACCATGAGGACGGCCCCGGAGGCCGCGTCCTGAGCCACCACGGTGATGAGGCCCGTCTCCGGATGGAAGGCCAACGAGTCCAGGTCCGCCGCGTCCCGGATCCGCCGGTCCGTTTCGTCCTCGGCGGCTTCCCCCTGGGCCGTCACCGGAGGGCCTCGGGCACGGGGCGGACCGGGACGTCCCACCCGGCCAGGGCCTCCTTGATCTCCCGGACCGTGGTGAGCCCGTCGTGGAGGATCCCGGCCAGGAGGACGGCGTCGGCCCGTCCCTCGGTGAGCCCGTCCCGGAGGTGCTCGAAGGAGCCGGCTCCTCCGGAGGCGATGACGGGCACGCGAACCTGCTCGGCCACGGCCCGGGTGAGCTCCAGGTCGTAGCCCGTCCGGGCTCCGTCCTGGTCGATGCTCGTGAGGAGGATCTCGCCGGCACCCCTCTCGGCGCACTCTCGGGCCCACGCTACGGCGTCCAGCTCCGTGGGCTCACGCCCGCCGTGGGTGTAGTGGGTCCAGCTCCCCCCCTCGTTCCGGGCCGCGTCCACGCTGGCCACCACGCACTGGCTCCCGAAGAGCTCGGCTCCTTCCGTGAGGACCTCCGGCCGGCGAACCGCCGCGCTGTTCACCGAGATCTTGTCCGCCCCGGCCCGGAGGAGGGAACCCATGTCCTCCACGGTTCGGACCCCTCCGCCCACGGTGAGGGGGATGAACAGGACCTCCGCCGTCCGGCGGACCGTCTCCAGGAGGGTGCCCCGGCCTTCGTGGGACGCCGAGATGTCCAGGAAGACCACCTCGTCCGCCCCCTCTTCTTCGTAGCGGCGGGCCAGCTCCACCGGATCGCCCACGTCCCGGAGATCCCGGAAACGGGTCCCCTTCACCACGCGGCCGTCGTCCACGTCCAGGCAGACGATGATGCGGGGCCGGAGCATCTCAGGACGACTCCTGGGTCAGGTCGATCCGAACCGCCCCCTTCGTGCTGAACACCTCGCCCCCTTCCTCCAGTGCCTGCCGGAGGGAGAGCCCGGCGGCCTTCACCGCCGCCTCCACCACGTGGTGCCGGTTTCGGCCCCGGATCACCCGGATATGGAGGGTGGCGCCCAGATTCACGGCCAGGCTCTGGAGGAAGTGCTCGTAGAGGGACGATGGAAGGCGGCCCACGTAGTAGGGCCGCCCGCCCACGTCCAGCGCCGCCTGAACGAGGGCCTCGTCCATGGGGACCAGGGCCCACCCGTACCGACGGGCCCGGTCCGGAACCTCCACCCGGAGGGCGAGCCCCAGGGTGATGGCCACGTCCTCAACGAGGTGGTGCTTCAGGTCTCCGGTGGCCTGGACGGACAGGTCCAGCGAGGCGTACCGGGCCAGGGTCTCCAGCATGTGGTCCAGGAATCGGTCCCCGGTATCCACCTCCCCTCGTCCCGAACCCCTCTCCACCTCGAGGGAGATCTGCGTCTCCCCGGTCTCTCGCGTGATCTTGCTCATCCTCCGAACTCCCGGGCTACGGTGCGTGCCTCCAGGGCCCCGGTGTAGAGGCTCATCCCCAGCACGGCCCTGTGGGCTCCCAGCTCCTTCAGCGTTCTCAGGTCCTCCAAGCTTCCGATTCCCCCGGAGATCCACACTGGAAAAGGCGATGCGTCCAGGACCCTCCGGACGGCCGAACGGTCCACGCCGGTCATCCTCCCTTCCCGTCCCACGTCCGTGCACAGGACGCCGGCCAGAGGGAAGGAGCCCAGCTCCGGAAGGAAGGACTCCACCTCCAGGTCCGAGGCTTGCGTCCACCCCTTGGTCAGGATCCTTCCGTCCCGTACGTCGGCGGCCACCACCACCCGGCCCGGGTGGCTCCGAGACAAGCCCTCCAGCCACTTACTGTCCTGTAGGGCCCGGGTGCCCACTACGATCCGGTCCGCCCCCTCCTCCAGGAGTTCCTCGGCGGTCTCCGTGTCCCGGATCCCTCCGCCCACCTGCACGTCGGCGGAGGTGGCCTCGAGCACCGCCCGCACGGCCTCCCGGTTCCGGCCCGCCCCCAGGGCCGCATCCAGGTCCACCACGTGGAGCGTTCGGAACCCTTCGTCCCACCACCGGCGGGCCACGGCCGCCGGGTCCGGGAGGGAAACCCGTTCGTCCTCGGGCCGGCCCCCCACGAGCTGGACGCACCGGCCCCCACGCACGTCCACGGCCGGAACGGCGATCACCGCGCCACCTCGTCCAGGAAGTTCTCCAGGAGGCGGAGGCCCGACGCCGAGCTCTTCTCCGGGTGGAACTGGACGCCCACGGTGCGGCCCCTTCGGACGCCGGCCGCGAAGCGTTCCTCCTCGTAGGTGGACCACGCGATCACGCTCTCGGGGGCTTGGGCGGCGTCGCACACGTACGAGTGGGCGTAGTAGGCCACGAGCCCGTCCGGACCCTCGGTGCCCTCGAAGACAGGGTCGTCCTCCGGAGTTACGTCGTTCCAGCCCATCTGGGGAATCCGGCGGCCCCGGAGCTTTCGGACCCTACCGGGGACCAAGCCGATGCCCGCCCCTTCCCCCTCCTCGCTTTCGGCGAAGAAGAGCTGCATGCCCAGGCAGATTCCCAGGCAGGGAAGCCCGTCCTCCAGCGCCCGGCGCACGTCGTCTTCGTGGCCCCGGAGGGCCCGGACCGCCGCTCCGAAAGAGCCCACCCCAGGGAGCACCAGAGCGTCCAGCCCCAGGGCCTCGTCCCAGTCCGGCGTAATCCGGACCCGGGCTCCGCCTCGCTCCAGGCCCTTCTTGAGGGAGTGGAGGTTGCCGGCCCCGTAGTCCAGGAGTGCCACCTGCGGTTCGGGACGGTCCGGGCGTCCACCCTGCACGTCAGCCACCGGAGGCCTCCTGGGACGCCGGCGCCAGGACCTGGTCCACCGCCTCCAGGAGGCGCTCCATTCCCTCCCATGGTCCCACCGTGATCCGGAGCCCGTCCCCCACCCCCGGGAGATCCGGCAGGGGCCGCACGGCCACCCCGTGGGCCCGAATCCCCTCGGCCACCCGAGCCCCGTCGGCCACGGGAAGGAGGAGGAAGTTGGAGCCGGAGGGGAGGGGGCGGAGCCCCCGCTCCTCCAGAGCCTGGACCAGGGCCTTCCGGTTGGTGCGGACTTCGTCGGTCACCCTGGAAGTCCACCCTTCCCGGTCCGCCAGAGCGGCCACGGCACAGGCCTCCGAGAGTCGCCCTACCTTGTACGGTCCCCGGGACTTCTCGATCTCGTGGATGAGCTCCGGATCGCCCACTCCGTATCCCACCCGGAGGCCGGCCAGGCCGTACGCCTTGGACAGGGTCCGGGTCACCACCACCCGCTTCCGGTGGGGGGCGTCGGCCAGGAAGGACCGTTCGTCGAACTCGGCGTAGGCCTCGTCCACCACCACCACCGGGCCTCCCTCCGCTGCCGCCGCGTCCAGGAGAGCCTCGATCCACTCCCGGGGGGCCACCTCGCCGGTCGGGTTGTTGGGGGAGCAGACGTAGACCGCCGAGGGGTCTCCCTCCAGCAGGCGATCCACCGGGGGAAGGAGGGATCCCTTCTCCCGCCAGTCCCGGGGCGGCTCCACCGGATCCGTGTCCAGGTCGTTCATCCGGGTCAGAAGGGGGATCATGGAAAAAGTAGGAACGGGAAAGGCCACCCGCTCCCCCGGGTCGCACGCGGCACGGAAGGCCGAGTCCAGGAGGTCGTCCGAGCCGCAGTCGGTGGCCACGCACTCGGGCCCCACCCCCACGCTTTCGGCCACGGATTCCTTCAGCCGGTCGCCGTAGCCGGTGGGGTATCGGGCCAGATCGTCCTCGGTGGCGTTCCGAAGCGCCTCCAGGGCCGCCGGGTGGGTGCCCCAGAGGTTCGTGTTGTCCGAAAGGTCCCATGGCACCGGTCGGGGATCGGGCACGTAGGGGACCAGGGGCTTGAAGGCTTCCCGTGGGAACGGGGTCATGACGTCTCCTTGGCGGGGCCAGTGTTCTGGGAACCTCCCGAGGGGGGCCGTTCCTCCCCCCCCGGCTCCACTTCGGTGGGCTCGCCGGGAGCCCGGAGCCGGGCGGCCCGCCCGTGGGCGGGCAGGCCCTCGGCCTCGGCCAGGCGGACCACATCATCGGTCATGGCGGCGGCGCCATCCTCGTCCAGCTCCTGCCAGGTGTAGAAGCGGAGGAAGTCCAGGACGGAGAGGCCCGAAAAGGCACGTCCGGCTCCGGCTGTGGGAAGGACGTGGTTCGCGCCGGTCAGGTAGTCGCCGTAGGCCACCGACGACGCTTCTCCGAGGAACGCGGTGCCGGCCGTGGGGACCGCTTCCAGGTCGGCTCGGGGAGCCGAGGTGTAGAGAGCCAGATGTTCAGGGGCGTATCGCCGGGCGAAGTCCAGGGCCTCCTCCCTGTCCCGGGCCAGGAGGAGGGCTCCACGGCTTCCGATGGCCTCCTCCACCGTCTCCCGGCGAGGGGTGGACTCCACCTCCTCGGCCAGGACCGCCCGGATCCGGTCCAGGAGCTCCCGGTCCCAAGCCACGGCCGCAACCGCCGCCTCCGGGTCGTGTTCGGCTTGGGCCACCAGCTCCGCTGCCACCCTCCGGGGGTCCGCACCGGTGCCGGCCACCACCAACACCTCCGAGGGGCCGGCGGGAGCGTCCACCCGAACCGTGCCGGCCACCTGCCGCTTCCCTTCGGTCACCCACCGGTTGCCCGGGCCCACCACCGCCTGCACTTGGGGGATCGTCTCGGTCCCGTAAGCCAGGGCCGCCACCGCGCCGGCGCCTCCCACGGCGAAGAGGCGGGTGGCGCCGGCCACGGCGCACGCCGCCAGCACCTCGGCGGGAGGCTCCCCATCGGGGCCCGGAGGAGAGCAGACGGCGATCTCCTTCACCCCCGCCGTCCGGGCCGGGACCACGCCCATGAGAACGGAGCTGGGGTAGCTGGCCAGCCCTCCCGGGGCGTAGACCCCCACTCCATCGAGGGGCACCGTGCGTCGGCCCATGCGGACCCCCGGCTCGGAGGTGAAGTCCACCGGCGGCGGAATCTGGGCTCGGTGAAAGCCCTCCAGGTTCCGGGCCGCCCGTTCCAGGGCCTTCCGCAGGAGGGGATCCAGCTCCTGGAGGGCCTCTTTCCAGCGGTCCTGGGGGACCTCCAGCGAAGGAAGGGCCACGTCGTCGAGCTCCCGGGCCATACGGAGGAGGGCGGCGTCGCCCTCCTCCCGGACGGACTCGACGATCTCCCGGACCCGTTTCTCCAACTCCCGGGCCCGGGCCGGAGCCCTCTCCAGGAGAAGGCTCTCCTGCTCCGGGCTCAGCGCTTCCAGGGCGCCGTCCACGGCCACCTTCAGTGCGGGCTCGCCCCCGGATGCGTCCATGCCCCCTCCTCGCTTCCCGTGGCGTTCGTCCTCGCTCACGGCATGAGCCTCTCGATTCGCGTGACGAGGATGCCCTCGGCCCCCAGGGCCTTCAAGCTCTGGATCGTATCGTAGACCCGCTCCTCGTCCACCACCGCATGGGCGGCCACCCACGTTCCCCGGTCCTGGACATCCACTATGGTGGGCCCGGAGATGCCCGGAAGGACCTCCCGCACTTCGTCCAGCCGGTCCCGAGGGACGTTCGCCATGAGGTAGCGCTTTCGCTCGGCCCGGAGAACCGACTCCAAGGCGTCCACCAGGCCCTCCATCCGCGGTCGGAGGGCAGGGGCCCCGTACGCCTGGGGGTTGCCCACCAGCCGAGCCGACGACGTGAGGATCGTGCCCACCTCCCGGAGCCTGTGGACCCGGAGAGTGGAGCCCGTGGAGACCAGGTCCACGATGGCGTCGGCCACCCCCAGGTGGGGGGCGATTTCGGCGGCCCCGGTGAGGGGGGCGATCCGGATGGGGATGCCCAGGTCCCGGAAGTGGGTGGAGGTCAGGTGCGGGAACGAGGTCGCCACCCGGGTTCCGGAAGGGAGGTCGGCGGGTTTCGTGACCGGGCTTTCGTCGGGGACCGCCACCACGAGCCGGCACCGGCCGAAGCCCAGGTCCAGAAGCTCGGGGACGGACGCTCCGCTCTCGGCTACCAGATCGTTCCCGGTGATCCCCAGCTCGGCGGCTCCGTCGGCCACGATCTCGGGCACGTCCTGGGCCCGGACGAAGATGGCCTGGAACCGGTCGCCCAAGGATGCCATGAGCGCTCGCTCGGCCCGAAATTGGGCCTTTAGCCCCGCCTTCTCGAAGAGCTCGAGGGCGTCCTCGGAAAGGCGGCCCTTGTTGGGCAGGGCCACCCTGAGGGGCCGCTCCACCTCGTTCGTTCGTTCTCGGTCCTCGTCGTGGGCCACCGACCGCCCCCTCCAGATTGATACGATAAAGAAAAAACGGCCCGTCCGGGTGTTCCGGACGGGCCGTGGCGTGTCAGGTCGTTCGCGGCGGCGTCGTGCTCAGGCGCGCACCCCGACCCTCCCGCACCCCGTCCGGGGGGCGTGATGATCGTGGAAATGGCTAAATCGACGCTCGCTCTGCCGCATGGAAGCCAACCTATCCTCGAAGCTCCGAACGGTCAACCGGCCCCGGACCGGACGGCCCGGGGGCCGCCCCGGTCACATGGGCCACTGCCTCAAGGGATCCCGGCAGCTCGGCCACTCCCCTTCCTCTTCTCCGGCGTTCGCCGCAGGCAGGACCCGCTTGTCCCTGGCCATGAGCTCCGGCTCTTCGGCGGCCAGGTAGGTGAGCATGGCGGTGAGGACCGCGTTCTGGCGCTTCTCGTCGAAGACGATCTTGTCGAAGGTGTCCCGGTTCGTGTGCCAGGTGTAATCCCGGTAGTCCCCATCGTGGGACCCGAGACGGAAGGACGGGACCCCGTGGCAGACGAAGGAGGCGTGGTCGCTCCGGGCGTCGTCGGGCATTCCGGGAATGATCAGGTCCACCTCGTCGCTCACCTCCGACGGTACCTGTGAGAGCCAACGGGAGAAGTATTCTCCGGCCCGGAGGAAGCCCTGGGTGTCGATCTCGGTGATGCGCCCCGTTCCGTTGTCTTGGTTCATGACCAGGTGCATGCCCTCCATGATCGCCGGGTTGTCCTCCGCGTAGGCCGCGGATCCGTTCAGGCCCTGCTCTTCGCCTCCCCAGTGGCCCACCAGGATGGTCCGCTTCGGGTCAGGGTAGACCTCCTTCAGGATCCGCATGACCTCCATCATGAGGATCGTCCCCGTCCCGTTGTCCGTAGCGCCGGTGGCCCCGTCCCATGTGTCCAGGTGGGCCGAGAGGAGGATGTACTCGTCCGGGTACTCGGTCCCCTCGATCCGACCGATAGTGTTGTAGGTGGGCACCTCTCCCAGGAATTCGGCCTCGGCGCTCACCTGGATCTCGGGCTCGTGCCCGTTGGCTTGCAGGCGGTAGAGGAGGCCGTAGTCCTCGCACGAGAAGGCGATGGACGGGACCTGACGGGTTCCGGCGGAAAAGACCCGGATCGTGCCCCAGCCCTCAGACCAATTCGTGGAAAGGACCCCGAGCGCGCCGGCCTGCTCCAGGGCTTGGGGGAGCTGTGCGGGGTGCATCCCCGCCGCCATGATCCGCTGCGTCCACTCCTCCGATTTCCGCTCCCGCTCCTCCTGCATCCGCTCGACGGTTTCGTCGGAAGCGTGCTCCTCCCAGTAGCGGTCGGGTCGGCACGTAGGCTCCGGGAAGGAGGTGAGGACGAAGCGTCCCTCCACTTCTTCATCGAGCCAGGCCCGGAACTCCTCGGGGCCCTCGGCCTCCGGGAGGGCGACGACGGGCCCCTCCAGCCAATCCTCGGTTCCGGGGCTCCACGCGAGCTGGGTCGCCTCCAGGGTCTGCACCCGGGGGGTCGTGAGGTTCACATGGGTGGGGCCCCGCTCCCAGCTCATCCAGGTGCCGTACTGCTCGTTCTCCGCGTCGACTCCCCACTCCCGGTACGTCTCCACGATCCAGTCGTGGGCCGCGTCCAGCCCCGGGCTCCCGGTGAGCCGGGGGCCGATCACGTCCATGAGGTGGTGGCCCAGCTCGTAGAGGTGGGAACGCTCCGTCGCCTCCTCCCAGATGGCCTCCAGGACCGGGTCGTCGGTGGCGAAGGTCTGGGCGGTGCCGGGAGCCGGGAAGGCCATGGCCGCCAGAATCAGGACGGGAAGGAGTCTGCCTCTCGTCATACCTGTCTCCGTGTTTCGTTGGCGTAGCGTCTCGGGGGGTCGATGAGGTCGATCAGCGTTCGGGTTCCTCCACCACAGTGATCCGGACCTGCGCCGTGCCCGGGGTCAGGAGGCCCAGCTCCCGGGCGCCTTTGCGCGAGACGTCCAGGATCCGCCCGTCCACGAAGGGCCCCCGATCGTTGACGCGGAGTGTCGTTTCACGGCCGTTGTCCAGATTCCGGACGTGGACGACCGTTCCGAAAGGGAGGCTGGGATGGGCCGCCGTGGCCCCCTCCATGTCGTAGATCTCCCCGGACGCCGTCTCCTCCCCATGGAAGGGGGCCCCATACCAGGAGGCTTCCCCTTCTTCCTGCCACCCCGCCTCCACGGGCGCCGGCGGTGGCCCGGGCACCCCGGCGGCGGAGCACGCCAGGGCCACGGCCGCGATCGGAAGAAGGAGGACGGATCTCCACATGAGCCTCCTTAAACCTCCTGCAACCCAACGTGTTCCCCTCGCCCCGGTATCTTCCGGCCCCTAACTCCTGTATGATCGTTCCATGGATCCCTACATCCAGGTCGTCGGAGCCCGACAGCACAACCTGAAGGACATTCACGTGGCGCTGCCCAGGCGGGCGCTCACCGTGATCACCGGGCCCTCGGGTTCGGGGAAGTCGTCCCTGGCTCTGGACACCCTCTTCGCCGAAGGGCAGCGGCGATACGTGGAGTCGTTGTCCACCTACGCGAAGCAGTTCCTGGAGAGGATGGAGAAGCCGGACGTGGACCGGGTGGAGGGAATGTCCCCGGCCGTGGCCATCGAACAGAAGAACCCCACCAAGACCACTCGCTCCACCGTCGGGACGGCCACGGAGGTTCACGACTACCTGCGTCTCCTCTGGGCCCGCGTGGGACGCACTGTGTGTCCGGACTGCGAACGGGAGGTGCGTCCCGACACGGTTTCCGAGGTGGTGGATCGGGTGCGGGAGGTCCCGGAGAAAAGGCGTCTCCTGGTCACCTTTCCCCTCCGCGTGAGCGAAAGGACGGGCCACGCGCTCGTGGTGGAGAACCTGCTGGCCATGGGAATGGTCCGGGTGCTGGCCGACGGGGAGCTTCTGGACCTGGGACGGGAAGATTCCAGCGATCCCCGGATCCTGGGACGGGACCTGGCCGAGGTGGACGATCTCCTGGTGGTGGTGGACCGACTGAAGGGCGGTCGGGTGGATGAGGACCGGTTGGCCGACTCGGTGGGCACATGCTTCCGGGAGGGGGAAGGGGAGTGCGTGGTCGTGCTTTTCGACGAACCCGGGGACCGGATGCGGTTCAGCGAGCACCACCGGTGTCCCCGCCATCCGGAGCGATCCTTTCCGGATCCCACTCCCCAACTCTTCTCCTTCAACAGCCCATACGGCTCTTGTCCCCTGTGCACCGGCTTCGGGGCCACCCTGGAGTACGATCCCTCCCTCATCGTGCCGGACCCGGAAAAGTCCCTCGAGGAGGGTGCGGTGGATCCCTGGGCCAAGCCCAGGTACGAAAAGGAACGGGCCCGCCTGCGAGCCTTCGCGCAAAGCCGCAACGTCTCCCTCCAGGCCCCCTGGGCGGAGCTTCCCGAGAGCTTCCGGGACGCTGTCCTCTTCGGAGCGGAGAAGGGAAAGGGACGACTGGCCGACCAGGGCTTCCAGGGCGTGATTCCCTTCCTGGTTTCCCGGGAGTCCAAGCGGTACAAACGCTACATCCGGGTCTTCCTCCGCCAGTACCAGACCCCGAAGCGGTGCCGGGAATGCCACGGCACACGTCTTCGCCCCGAGGCGCTCAACGTCCAGGTGGGGAAACGGACCATCGCCGGAGTGGGCCGCCTTCCCCTGGAAGAGCTCAGGGACTGGGTCCACGATCTGGAGCTGGCTGGAGCGGAGCGGGAGATCGCCGAGATCATCCTCCGGGAGCTCCGGTCCCGGGTCTCGTTCCTGGTGGAGGTGGGGCTGGGCTACCTGACCCTGGATCGCCAGGCGCGCACCCTCTCCGGAGGGGAGGCCCAGCGGATCGCCTTGGCCAACTCGCTGGGGGCGAGCCTGGTGGACACCGTCTACGTCCTGGATGAGCCCACCATCGGACTCCACCCCAGGGACACCGGGGCTCTCCTCCGGCTTCTCCACCGCCTGCGGGACGCGGGAAACACCGTCCTGGTGGTGGAGCACGATCCGCAGGCCATGGATGCGGCCGACCAGGTGCTGGAGCTGGGCCCCGCTTCCGGGGAGGCCGGTGGGGAGGTGGTGTTCCAGGGCACCGTGGACGAGCTCCGGGAGGCGGATACGGCCACCGGCCGCTACCTGTCCGGGGCGGCGCCCGTGGGACTCCCGCGACGGAAGGGGCGGCTGGAAGGCCCGCGCCTCCGCCTCCGGGGGGCTCGCCTCCACAACGTGAAGGGGGTGGACCTGGAGCTTCCCCTGGGAGCCTTCACAGCCGTGAGCGGGGTGTCGGGATCCGGGAAATCCACCTTGATCCACGACATTCTCTACCGCGCTCTGGAAAGGGAATTGGAGGAGGGGGAGGTGACTGCGAAGGAGCACCTGGGCGAAGCGGTGGGCTCGTACGACGCCTTGGAGGGGGCTAGCCGGCTCTCCAGGGCGGTCCTCGTGGACCAGTCGCCGATCGGGCGGACTCCCCGGTCGAACCCGGTCACGTACATCAAGGCGTGGAGCGAGGTGCGCCGGATCTTCTCCGAGCTTCCCCTGGCCCGCGAGCGTGGATATACGGCCCGCCACTTCTCGTTCAACGTGGAGGGGGGGCGCTGCGAGGAGTGTAAGGGTGCCGGGCAGGTGGAGGTCGAGATGATCTTCATGGCCGACGTGTACGTCCCGTGCGAGATCTGCGGTGGCCGACGCTTCAAGGCCGAGCTCCTGGACGTTCGGTACCGGGACCGGAGCATTGCCGATGTCCTGGAGCTGACGGTGGATGAGGCCATCCGGTTCTTCATTCGGGAGGACCGGCTCGGTCAGGCGCTATGGCACCTCCAGCAGGTGGGGCTGGGGTATCTCCGATTGGGCCAGGCGGCCACCACCCTCTCCGGGGGCGAAGCCCAGCGTCTGAAGATCGCCCGGGAGCTGGCCCGAGGCTCGGGGGGCAAGGGCGGGAGCCTCTACATCCTGGACGAACCCACTACCGGGCTTTCCGGCGAGGATGTGGGGCGGCTCCTGAAGGTCCTGGACCGGCTGGTGGAGGCCGGCAACACCGTCCTGGTCATCGAGCACAACCTGGACGTGATCCGCTCCGCTGACTGGGTGGTGGACATGGGGCCCGACGCCGGGGCCCGGGGGGGGCGGATCGTGGCGGCCGGCACCCCCGAGGAGGTGGCCCGGTCCCCGGAGAGCATCACGGGAACCTACTTGCGGAAGGAGCCCGCTCCCGAGCCCGCGGCTTCGTGACGAGCCCGTCGGCGAGGTTGGCCAAGGCGGCGGCTTTTCGTTATTTTTCAACGGTTATGGAGCGATCCGGGCCGGTGCGGAAGGCCGGGTGGGAAAGGCCTTCCTCCGGCTCGGCCTTCCGGACCGGCCGGGCTCCGGTTTTCGAAGGCTTTCGTCCTCTTCTTCCCGTGAACTCAACCAGGCGATTCCATGGACCCTGAGAACGGGCCGACCGTCTACGCTCGCCTCCTCGAAGACGAAATGCGAGAGTCGTTCATCGACTACTCCATGAGCGTCATCGTTCAGCGCGCCCTTCCCGACGTCCGGGACGGCTTGAAGCCGGTCCACCGTCGGATCCTCTACGCCATGAGCGACCTGGCTTTGGGGCCCGGTCGGCCGTACAAGAAGAGCGCGTCGGTGGTGGGCGAAGTGCTGGGGAAGTACCACCCACACGGCGACTCGGCAGTCTACGACTCCATGGTCCGGATGGTCCAGGACTTCTCCCTCCGATATCCCCTCGTGGACGGGCAGGGCAACTTCGGGTCGGTGGACGGAGACTCGGCGGCCGCGTACCGCTACACGGAGGCCCGTCTCACCTCCGTGGCCACGGAGCTTCTCGAGGACATCGAGAAGGAGACGGTGGACTTCGTCGACAACTTCGACGGCCGCCTTCAGGAGCCCACCGTCCTGCCCTCCAAGTTCCCCAACCTGCTGGTGAACGGGAGCAGCGGCATCGCCGTGGGGATGGCCACGAACATTCCTCCCCACAATCTGCGGGAGGTGGTGGATGCCTTGGTGGCCCTCATCGAGGACCCGGAGCTCCCGCAGGAGGAGCTGGAAGCGTGCATCAGCGGGCCCGACTTCCCCACGGGCGGGTTCATCTGCGGGAAGGACGGGATCCGGGACGCCTATCGGACCGGCCGGGGCCGGATCGTCATGCGGGCCCGGGCGGAGGTGGAGGAGGGGGAGAGCGGCGCGGACCGGATCGTGGTCCGGGAGATCCCCTTCATGGTCAACAAGGCCCGCCTCATCGAGCAGATCGCCGAGCTGGTTCGGGAGAAGAAGCTGGAGGGGATCAGCGCGCTCCGGGATGAGACGGACCGGGAGGGGATGCGGATCGTCATCGAGCTCAAGCGGGACACGATCCCCGAGGTGATCCTGAACCAGCTCTACAAGCACACCCAGATGCAGAGCACGTTCGGGACGATCCTCCTGGCCCTGGTGGACGGAGTCCCCCGGGTAATGAACCTCCGCCAGATACTCCTCCACTTCATCGATCACCGGCACACGGTGATCGTCCGTCGAAGCGAGTTCGACCTCCGGAAGGCCCGGGCCCGGGAGCACATCCTCGAGGGCCTCAAGGTGGCCGTCGACAACATCGACGAGGTCATCAAGCTCATCCGGGGTTCCCGGGACACGGAGACGGCCTCCACCGGGCTGCAGGAGAACTTCGAGCTCAGCGAGCGCCAGGCGAAGGCGATCCTGGAAATGCGGCTCTCCCGCCTCACCGCCCTGGAGATGGAGAAGCTCGAAGAGGAGCTGGAAGAGGTCCGGGCGAGGATCGCGGAGCTGGAGGAGATCCTGGGGAGTCGCCCGGCCCGGATGCAGGTCATGGCGGACGAGCTCCGGGAGCTGGTCGACGAGTACGGGGACGACCGACGGACGGACATCATCGGTGAGTCGTCGGACCTCCAGATGGAGGACTTGATCGCCGACGAGGAAATGGTCATCACCCTGAGCCGCCAGGGCTACATCAAGCGGCTTCCTTCCGCCACGTACCGGGCGCAGCGGAGAGGGGGAAGGGGGCTCCGCGGGATGGGGACCAAGGACGAGGACTGGGTCGAGCACATGTTCGTGGCCTCCTCCCACGATGTCCTCATGATCTTCACCCGGAAGGGCCGCTGCCACTGGGTGAAGGTGTGGCAGATCCCCCAGGCCGGTCGGCAGTCCCGGGGGAAGCCCATCGTGAACCTTCTGGAGTTGGAGCCGGACGACGACATCGCCTCGGTGGTGCCGGTCCGGGAGTTCGGCGACGACCGGTACCTCTTCTTCTGCACCCGGAAGGGAATGGTGAAGAAGTCCGCCCTCTCCGCCTACGGGAACATCCGAAAGGTGGGGCTCAACGCCGTGAAGATACGGGAGGGCGACGAGCTCATGGACGTGAAGATCACGGACGGGGAGAGCCAGGTGATCCTGGGCACCCGTAACGGAATGGCCATCCGCTTCTCGGAGGAGGATTGCCGTCCCATGGGCCGGGTGACCGAAGGGGTTCGGGGGATCAACCTGAGTGAGGACGACGTGGTGGTGGGAGCGGCCGTGGTCAAAGGAGAGGAGTACAGCCTCCTGGTGGCCACCGAGAAGGGCCTGGGCAAGCGCACTCCGGTAGCCGACTATCGGCTTCAGCACCGTGGCGGCAAGGGGGTCATCAACATCAAGCTCTCGGAGAAGTCCGGGAAAGTGGTGGCCCTCAAGGCCGTTCGGGCCGATGAAGAAGTGATGCTCATCACCCGGAACGGAGTGGTGAACCGTCAGGGGATCGACGGCATTCGGGAGATCGGACGGGCCACTCAGGGTGTCCGCCTCCTGAGCCTGGACGACGGGGATCAGCTCGTGGACGTGGCCCGGATCATCCCGGACGAGGATGCGGCGGCCGAGGAGGCCGCAGGGGCGGGCACCGAGGTGGGCGAGCCGCGCTGGCTGGACTCGGAGAGTCCGGTGGAAGGGAGCTCGGGCGACGATTGACCGACCCGCCGTTCCTTCCGGCCGGGGAGGTGGAGGAGGCGGCCCGGAGGCTCCGGGGGACGGTGGACCGTACCCCCCTCCTACCGTTCCGGTGGAAGGGGGAGGACGGGCGGCAAGTCCTTCACCTCAAATGTGAATCCCTCCAGCGGACGGGCTCCTTCAAGGTCCGCGGCGCTCTGAACTTCCTGGCGAGTCTCCCCTCCGAGGAAGTGGAGCGAGGGGTGATCACCTACTCCTCGGGAAATCACGGTCGGGCGGTGGCCTACGCCGCTTCCCGGCACGGGATCCCCGCGGTGGTGGTCATGCCCCGGACGGCTCCTGCGGTGAAGGAAGAAGCGGTTCGCAGGCTGGGGGCCGAGATCGTGGTGGAGGGGACCACGTCCGAGGAGCGCCGGCTCCGGGCCCTGGAGATCCAGAAGGAGCGCGGGCTCGCGATGGTGCCTCCTTTCGACGACGCGAGGATCATGGCCGGCCAGGGCACGGTGGCTCGGGAGGTGTTGGAGGACGAGCCGGAGTTGGGGGTCTTCGTGGTGCCTATCGGCGGGGGCGGGCTGGCGGCGGGGTGTGGAGCGTTCCTCCGGGAGCGGCGGCCAGGGGTCCGACTCGTCGGGGTGGAGCCGGAGGGCGCTTCCTCCATGACCCTCTCGCTGGAGAAGGGCGAGCCCACCACGCTGGGGAAGATCGACACGATCGCCGATGGTCTGGCACCGGTACGGCCCGGGCGCCTCACCTTCAGGCATGTTCAGGCCCAGTACGACGAGGTGGTCACCGTCTCCGACGGTGAGATCCGGGAGGCGGCCCGGACCCTCCTCTTCGAGTCCCGGATCGTGGTGGAGTATTCGGGTGCTGCGGCCCTGGCGGCCCTCCTGTCCGGCCGGATCACCCTGGACGGACGGCGAGGCGCTGCGGTCGTGAGCGGGGGCAACCTGGACCCCTCCCTGTTCCCCGGGCTGCTCCGGAGCTCGGTGGCATGACCACCGCTTCCCCTTCCGTGAACGACAGCCTGACCGCCGTTCCCGGCGTCCAGGTGGGTCACGCGGTGGTGGAAGGGGGCGAAAGCGGGTCCACCGTCATTCTGGGCCCGTTCCGGGGTGCGGTGGAGATCCGGGGAATGGCGACGGGAACCCGGGAGCTGGAAACCCTTCGCCCGG
Organism: Gemmatimonadota bacterium; assembly: GCA_007122885.1. Taxonomy (GTDB): domain Bacteria; phylum Gemmatimonadota; class Gemmatimonadetes; order Longimicrobiales; family Gaopeijiaceae; genus SKSR01. Next base: position 171 of record SKSR01000059.1, on the reverse strand, counting down.
ACCACGTGGTTCCGGAAGTGGACGCGGTCCTCCTCACCGGAGGGTCGGCTCCTGGGTTGGCGGCGGCGGACGGGGTCGTTCGGTGGCTCGAAGAACGCTCCCGAGGATACGCTACCTCGGTGGCGCCGGTGCCCATCGTGCCGGGGGCGGTCATCTTCGATCTGGCTCGGG
>SKSR01000271.1 GCA_007122885.1 Gemmatimonadota bacterium | reverse complement strand
GGGCACCTCCCCCTGGGGCAGGCGAGCCAGGCGGTGGCCGCCGGCCGGGTCCAGGACCCGGAAAGCGGCGAGTCGATCCGGTGGAACGACGTGGCCATGGTCGTTCCCGTAGGGCCTCGGCTTCAAGATCTGCCATGGAGAGGCGCGTCGTGACGGGGCGGATTTCTCCCACGGTTCGGGGGCGGTCCACTGGAAGGTGGTGCGACTGCTTCGTGTGACGCAGGTTGATGGAATGCGATCCGTGCCCGCCGCCCGTCGCCCTCGCTCTTCCCGGGGCGCAATGGTTTCGGCCCTCGCGGTGGTCGCCGCCGTGGCGGCACCGATGGCGGACATCTCGTGGCCCATGGGGCCCGCGTTCCTGGGGGCCCAGGAGGTGGAGCGGGAGGAGCAGGTGGAGCTCCTCCCGGACCTGGGGCTGGTGGAGCTCCCGCCTCGCCTCCGGTCGGCCCTGAATCTTTTCCCGGACGTGACGGGGTACAGGACGGCCCGCCTCTTCCTGAGGGAAGATGGACGGATGGTCCTGGAGATCGAGTCCGTCAGGGACGGGGTCGTGCACCGGGAGAGGCGGACCCTGACCCGGGACGAGCTGACGGCCTTCCGCTCGGATTTGGAACGCCGGCATGCTCAGGAAGACGAAGTCTTCGTCGAGACCCAGGAGGGACGCGGAGGACTCGTCCTGGGCCAGACCCTCCTCGGTCTCGCCTACCACGGGTGGGCCGTTCCCACGTCGCTGGGGGTGAGCTCCGCTCAGGTGGGAGTGGGTACCTACCTCCTCACGGCCGGAACCGCGTTCTACGTCCCTTACCGGCTGACCCGGAACCGGACGGTGGCCGAGGTCCACCGGAACGTGAGCATGTACGGGAGCACCCGTGGTGTGGTGGCCGGAGTTCTCCTGGGCGATCTGATCATGGGAGACGATCGACCCATGCACTCCGACAACCGGGACCGGATCCGGATCGGAGGCGGTGTGGTGGGCGGAGCGGCGGGTGCCCTGGCGGGATTCTCCGCCGTGGATCGCTGGCGGCCCTCCGAAGGGGACGGGGCCCTCTGGGGAGCTCTGGGCGACGCCGGCCTTCTGGGGGGAGCGCTTCTGGCGTATGCGCTCGGTCCGTACGCAGAGGAGGAGGTGACCCGGGAGGAGAACGGGTTCACCTTCACGGAAAACCGTGCCCGCAACCGGCGAGTGGGCCACGCCCTCACGGTGATGGGTCACGGGGCGGGTCTGGCCGTGGGAGGATGGCTCTCGGCCCGTCGCAGTCATTCGCCCGGGGACGTTCGGGCCCTCCAGAGCGCCGGCCTCCTGGGCGGGCAGGTGGGCGCCACCCTGACCCGGGCAGTGGGTGTGGACGAGGGCCGGGCCTTGGCCGGGTCGGTGGTGGCCGGGGGTGTGGCGGGCCTGGCCCTGGGCGACCGGTTCCTGGCTCCACAGACCCTCAGCCAAGGGGAGGGGCTCCTGGTGAACGCCGGTCATGTGGCCGGGGGTGCCGTGGCGCTCGGGCTCACCTATTTGGCCGTGGAGGAGCTGGACAAACGTCCGGTCCTCACCCTGTCCACCTCCACCCTGGGCTCACTCCTGGGGGCCGGCCTGGTCTGGCGGGCTGTAGCCGCGGACCCCGGCGGTGGAATCGGGAGCCGGGAGCGCCCGGAACTCGGGGCGCCCTTGGACCGGCTTCAGTTGGAGAGACGGCGCTGGTAGTCGTCCCGACGCTCCACCAGCTCCCCCCGGAGCTCTCCGTCGTCCACCAGGTCGTCGTACTGGAAGCGGACCAGGTGGCCGGGGACCTCTTCCGTGACCCACCAACGGAACTGGTAGCGCTCCTCCTCGTCGTCCGGAGGCCGGAAGACCAGAAGGTCCGTCTCGAAGGTCCCGGCGCCCACTTGGATGGAGACCCGGTCCTCCCGGAACTCGGCCCAGTCCTCGAGGTGTGCATAACCCGTGTAGTAGCCCGCCGCCTCGAGCTCCTCCCGGCTCTCCTGGAGATCCGTTTCCTGCTCCGGGTCATAGGCGAATTCGTGGTGCCGGACATCCCCGGTCTCCGGGTCCCGGAGGTACATCTCACGGGCCTGAAGGTCGGCGGCCAGGCGGACCTCGAACTCCAAGGGGGGCTCGTCCGGAATGGCGTAGCGCAGGTACCACCAGCTCGTACCGTCGTCCAAGCGCTCGAGAAGCGCCCGCTCGGCAGTGACCGTCGTGGTTTCGCCATCGTAGATCGACTCCAATCGCCAGGTGGCCCCCTCGCCCTCGGCGAAGTCGTCCACCCCCACCCCGAAGCCTCCCAGATAGAAGACCTGCGTGTAGGCGATCTGGAAAAGCATGGGGGCCGTGAACCCGGCTACCCAGTCGGCCATCCGTGCCTGGACCGCCGTGTCCACTGCCTCCTGAACCGAGGCACCTGCGGCCGCCCTGGTCGCCTCCTCCAGGGTGGCGCACGAAGCAAGAAGGCCGAGGAGGAGCGCCCCTCCCGCCCGATACGCTCGCCGGCGGAGCCCGCGGGAGTCACCGTCCCACGGCCGGATCGACCTGGCAGGGTTCCGGGTCGATCGTCCAAGGCTCCGTGTTTCGTCGGCGGTGGTAGTGGGTTTCAACGATCGGGGGGGCATGCTCATGCTCGCCTTCCTCTCGGGGGTCGGGGGCGGGAACGCCCATTCGCACTCTTTCGGGACCGGGCGCTCCGGTCCGCTTCCGCATCCAGGAGTCGGAGGGGGGTGTCCGGTCCGGCCACGGCGTAGCCTACCGACACCCCTATCTCCCGATCACCGGCCCGGTGAAACCCTTCCCGGCGCAGGGCCCGGGACACTTCGTTCTCCAGGCGGCGGCGGATCCGGTCGGGGGATTCCTCGGCCGGGATCACCAGAGTCATGGCGAACTCGTCTCCCCCGACCCGGGCCGGAGAAACCAGAATTTCCCCCATCCGTACGCTTCCCCGGAGCACTCGTCCGATGAGATCCAATGCCCGGTCGCCGGCTGCATGACCATGGACATCGTTGAACACCTTGAAGTTGTCCACATCCGCCCGGAACCGGACCAGGACGGTTGCAGTGCCTGGTTCCTTCCTGCGGTCGTCCAGGGCCTTCCTGACCATCCGCTCGTCGGTCCGGACGTTGTTGAGCCCCGTGAGGGGATCGCTCTCGGCTTCGATCCGTAGCTCGGGGGATATCATCCCTGCGAGCCAACGGCGAAACGATCCGGAGGTTCCCACTTCCTCCGGAGGGTCCGGTTGTTCCGGTGTCTCGTTCGTCCGGTTCCAGATCATGAGCGCGGTCGCCCGGCCGATCATGTGGCGAGAGTGGGGCCCGGGGCTCCGGGTGGCGGGACCCACGCCGTTCGCCGCCCTTCCTGCAGCAAGGCACGTACCGGGAGCCCCGTCTCGGACAAGGAGCCCAGCCCGGACTCTCAGGGGCACAGGCCGAGCCCGGTGGTGGGCCCTCCGGGTTGCCAACAGGAGTAGCGTCCGAGGGTGTTGGCCTCGTGCTACAGGCGTGCGGCCGGGCCTACGGACGGGCGGGGAGACTCTCGGCCCACCGCGATGGGGCCCACCGCGGTTCGACCCACCGCCGGGACGGCAGGACCCGAAGGTTCCCGGGGCCTATCAGGGCAGGTCTCCCACCTCTACCGCACCGGCTTCGTTCCGAGGGTCCGGGGCGGCCGCCCCGGCCGGTGGCCGTTCCTTGTCCCTGGAGCGGAGGAGGAACACGTTCAACCATTTGCACGGCAGTCGCCCACATCTCGGCCCCTCGGCAAACGGGACCTCCATGAAACAGCTCCGCCACGGATCCTTTTTCTCGCTGGGTATTCTCCTCCTGGCCCTGGCCGTCGCCCTGGCCGGAGCCCTCCCCTTGGGCGCTCAGGAGGGTCTGCCCGCTCCCTCGGCGAGTGCCGCCGAAGCCGGCCCGGCCCGGTCGGACACGGATGGGTATCGAACGCCGGACGAGGAGATCGTGCGGATCCTGGACGCTCCCGACCTCCCTGAGACGCGGCCGGGGCCCGGGGGCGAGTGGCTCCTCCTCCTGTTTCGGCCCAACATGCCTGAGCTCGCCGAGCTGGCTCGGCCCAGGGAGTATCTGGCCGGCTACCGGGTGGACCCGGCCACGAACGGCCCCGCCATCGGCTCCACACCCCTCTACCATGGGCTCGTCTTTCACCGGATGGAGGACGGGCACGAGGTGGAGATCCGGCTTCCCTCCGGAGGGGGGATCGACCATGTGAGCTGGTCACCGGACGGGAGCCGGGTCGTCTTCTCGCGGGTGGGTGAGGAGGGCTACGAGCTCTGGGGCGTTTCCGCAGGAGAGGAGGAGCCCCGTCGGGTGACGGAGGGCGCTCTCAATCCAGCGCACGACCGAGCACCCTGCTCCTGGATCGACGCGTCCGAGCTCCTCTGCCACTTCGTCCCTCCGGACCGGGGCCCGGCTCCGGAGAGGCCCGTGGTTCCGGAAGGACCGGTGATCCAGGAAGCCGCCGATCAGCCGGCTCCGGTCCGGACCTTTCAGGACCTCCTGGCCAACCCTCACGAAGCGGATCTCTACGAACACTACTTCACCTCCCAGATCAAGAGGGTGGAGGTGGATGGGGGGGAACGGACGCCCGTGCGTGAGCCGGCCATCTTCGATCAGGTGTCCCTCTCTCCCGACCGGGAACACCTCTTCGTCTCCCGGACGGTCCGACCCTTCTCCTACGTGGTGCCGGACCGGTGGCGGATCAACGACTGGTTCCCCCGGGAGATGGAGATCTGGACCATGGACGGGGAGCGGGTGAACCACCTCGCCAGCCTCCCCCTTGTCGAGGAGATCCCCGTGGACTCCATGCGGGCCGGTCCCCGGGACGTGCATTGGCAGCCGGGCCACGACGCCGCCCTGGTATGGGTGGAGAAGGACGAGGACGATCCGGAGGTAAGCGAACGGCTCTACCGGATGCCCGACCCGAACTCCGCCACCGAGGAGCTGGCCACCCTTACCGACTTCCACTGGAGCACGCGGTGGGTGGACGGGCGTCTTGCCCTCCTCACCGAAGTGAACCGGTACCCCTACCGTTCGGTGAGCCGGGAGCGGACGTGGATCGTGGACCCGGAGGAGGCAGGCGAGCCCCGCCTCCTCTGGGACTTCAACCCCGAGCTCCCGGTGGAGCACCCCGGCGATCCCCTGGGTGGGCGAAGCGTCGCGTCCGACGGCGAGTGGATCTACCTGACCGGCGAGGGACTCACGGCGGAGGGGAAGGCTCGCCCTCTGCTGGAGCGGATGCACCTCGGGTCCGGGGAGCGGGAGGAGCTTTGGCGGAGCGAGGAGGGCTTCTATGAGGAGCCCGTTCACGTGTTGGGCTCGGAGCGGTCCACTTTGGTCACCCGGAGGGAGTCCCGGGCGGAGCACCCGAACTACCATCTCCGCCGCTTGGGGGAGGGGCGGGTTCGGGCCATCACTCAGGTGGAGGATCCGGCACCGGCCCTTCAGGACGTGGAGCAGAGAGTCCTTCGCTACGAGCGGGCCGATGGGGTAGAGCTGGCGGCCCGGGTCTATCTTCCCCCCGACTACGAGGAAGGGGACCGGGTGCCCGCGATCCTATGGGCCTACCCCAGGGAGTATGCGGATCCGGACGCGGCCGCCGAGCTCCCGAACCTGGAAAACCGCTTCACCCGGGTCACCGGAGCGTCCCACCTCTTCTTCCTGCTGAGGGGGTACGCCGTCATCGACAACGCTTCGATGGCGATCGTCGGGGGACGGCTCGGCTATCCGGAGGAGCCCAACGACACCTATATCGAACAGCTCGTCATGAGTGCCGAGGCGGCCCTGGACGCCGTGGAGGCGGACGGCGCCGTCGATCCTGACCGGATCGGTATCGGAGGGGGAAGCTACGGGGGCTTCATGACCACCAATGTCCTGGCCCACTCGGACCGATTCGCCGCCGGTATTGCAGCCCGGGCCGCCCATAATCGGACCCTCACGCCGTTCGGCTTCCAGAACGAGCAGCGGACCCTTTGGGAGGCTCGGGAGGTTTATGTAGGGATGTCACCGTTCATGTACGCGGACCGGATCCGGGATCCGGTCCTGCTGATCCACGGAGCGGACGATCCGAATCCCGGAACCTTCCCGATGCAGTCCGAACGGATGTTCCATGCCCTGAAGGGGCTGGGGAACACCCAGTCCCGGCTCGTGATGATGGAACACGAGGACCACTCCTTCAGCGCCCGGGAGTCCGTCCATCACGTCTTGGTGGAGATGTTCGAATGGTTCGACGAGCATGTGAAGGGGGCGTCCGGACGGTAAGTTCGCTCACGGGCGGTCTCCTGTTCCTGGGCCTGCTTCTGGCTTTCCCTACGGCCGCGGAGGGGCAGGAGTGGGGTTTTGACCGCCTCCCGGTTCCGGTCTTCGAGATCGTCCCTCCTTCCCATTGGACCCAGGGCGCTCCGGGCCGGATCACCCTTCGGGCTCCCGAGTGCCGGGACTTGTCCCTGGAGGACGCTCGCCGCCGGATCGTGGATGTGGCCGTGCAGGAGTGGGCGTTCTTCGGCTTTCCCGTCCTGGACCGGGACCGGGATCGCTGGCTCCTTCCGCCGGGGGCCGCCGTAGCTCCTGGCCGGCCGGCGTTCGAGCCCACGCCTCGAGGGTGGCCCCCGCCGCTGAACGCCGAGGAGGCGGCCCGGCTCGCGCCCACCATCGCCGGCTACTGGGCGGCCACGGCCCAGGGTTCGGCCATCGTCTCCCACCAGAACCAGATCTGGAACGGGAGCGGCGACGTGGCAGAGCGGTGGCGCTCTCCCTGGTCCGCCGCCTTCATCTCGTGGGTGATGTGCGAAGGGGGCCTGGGGGAGCGGGATCGGTTCCGGGGAGCCGTAGCCCACCACGTCTACATCGACCAGGCGATCCGGGCTCGGGACGGAAACGAGCCTCGGGCGGCCTACGAAGCGTTCGAGATCGGAGCCGAGCCTGTGGCTCCCGGCGACCTCATCTGCAACGCAGGCAGGCCCCAATACCGAAGCTTGGCCGAGCGGCGACGACAGCTCGGCGTGGGGGCGCGGACCCACTGCGATGTGGTCGTTCTGGTGGATGAGGGGGAAGGCCGGATCCTGGCCATCGGAGGGAACGTCCTCCGCTCCGTGGCTTTGAAGGTCCTTCCCGCCTCCGTGAACGGAGCGGGGATCCTGGAGCCGGCCTCCGGGGCGGGACGTCCGCTATTCGCCCATCTGAAGTACCGGTCGGAGCCCTTGGAGCCGGATGCTCTCTTCCGAAGCCCCACGGTACGAGCCTTTTCGTGCCTTGGAGAAGGACTTCAGCCGGTTCGGGGCGCGTATGTGGCGGCCGAGCTGGGCCTGGCCTCCCGGTCCGGGGAGAGGTGCTGACCGGCGAGTGTCGGGCCTTCGAGCTATGGGGGGGGAGGCCTCGACTCCTCTGCGTGTGTCGGGTCCTTACCCCAGGGCCCACCCCCGGACATCCGGCACCTCCGGGCGAACCAGAACTACGTCCTTTGGGTCGTCCGGGTCAATGACCCCCAGGACCAGGCACTCGCTCTTGAAGCCCGCCACCCTCAGGGGCGGGAGGTTCACCACTCCCAGAACCGCGGTGCCGACGAGCTCTTCGGGGGTATAGCGGCGGGTGAGGGCCGCCGCCGATTGGAGGACGCCCACTCCCTCCCCGAAGTCCACCCGTAGGCGGAAGGAGGGTTTCCGGGCCTCCGGAAACGGTCGAGCATCCTCCACGCGGCCGGCCCGGATGTCCAGCTTCGCGAAGGTGTCGAAGTCCACCGGCTCCTTCCTTTCCATGGTGGCCCCCAGGATTGGGTTCACGTGTAGGAAGCCCTGTACGGTTCATCGACGCGGGAGTGGCCACATGCGGCCCATCGTCTTTTCCATCCCGGACCTGGCCGGCTTCTTCATGGCGCTCTACCGGCTGGCGGGGCGGGACCCGGTTCGGGCCGTGGTCATGCGACCCACCAGCCGGCCGTGACGGCCTCCGGTCCAGTACGGACCCTCAGGCCTCCGGTCCGGCGTCCCTCACCTCGGGCCGGGTCCCACTCCGGGTTCCGGTCCGTCCCGGTCTGAAGTGGGGCCCCCGCAGGGACGCGAGCCCCTCCGGGGCGTTCCCTGCGGCTTCCCTCACCCTTCGTTCGTGGGGTCTTCCTCCGCGTCGTCGGCCACCGATTCACCAGCCGGCTCGTCGGGACGCTCGGGGGCCTCCCAGTCCTCGTCTTCCCGGACCCACTGCTCCAGCCAGCGAACGTCCTCCACCAGGAGTGTCCGGCGATGCCGGGGTTCCTGGATCCCGTGTCCCTCTCGGGGGAAGCGGAGAAAGCGGGTGGGAACGTCGTGGTGCCTCAGCCCCTCGTGGAAGTTCAGGGACTGCTGGACGGTGTCCACTCGGTCCTCATCCCCGTGGAAGAGGATCGTGGGCGTGGTGATTCGGTCCAGGTGGGTGTAGGGGGATCGCTCGATCCACGCCTCCCGCTCCGACCAGGGATCCCCTCCGATATACCAGCGCACCACGTCGTGGTGGAAGCCGGCCCCGAACTCGCTCCGCCAGTCGGCCACCATGGCTCCCAGGCTCGCGGCCTGGAAGCGGTCCGTGCGTGTGATGGTCCAGCCCCCCAGGATCCCGCCGTAGCTCCAGCCCCGGACCGCCAGGGAATCCGGGTGGGCCACCCCGTCGTCGATCATGGCGTCCACCCCGGTCATCAGATCCTCGTAGTCGCCGCCCCCGATATCGTACATGTTTCCGCGGACGAAGTCGTCGCCGTATCCGGTGGAGCCCCGGACATTGGGCTGGAGGACGGCATAGCCGTAGGCGGTCAGGATCTGCGCATCGGTGTCGAAGCTCCGGGTGAAGGCTGCCGCGGGGCCCCCGTGGATCTGGAGGACCATGGGGCCCGGCCCGTCTTCCCGTTGGGGGGGGCGGTAGAGGATGCCTTCGATCTCCAAGCCGTCCTCGCTCTCCCAGGTGACGAGCTCCGGGTCGGCCAACTCCCGGTCCGCCAGCCACGGGTTCGCTTCCGTGATCCGTGTGGCTTCGCCGTCGGGGAAGTCCATCACGTAGATGTCGCCGGCGGTCCCCGGTGAGCTGTGGACGAAAGCTGCCCACCCGTGGTCGGCCGAGAAGGAAACGTCCGAGGTCACCCCGGCCTCCTGGCCCACCCGCCGTAATTCGTCGGACTCCACGTCCAGACGGAAAAGGGCCACGTCCGTTCGGTGGAGGGCGTAGAGGTCGATGCTTTCACCGTCCGGCGCCCATTTGTAATCCCGAATCTGGCCGGTGAAGTCGGTGGCGAGTTCCGTGAGCTGCCGGTTGTCCAATTCCAGAGCGTAGAGGTTGCCCTGGGCCAACTCCCACTCTTCCAGATCCGGCGCCACGAAGGTGAGGGTCCCTCCGTCCGGGGACCAGCGGACCCGGCTCTCGGGAGCGTTGTTGTCCGTCAGGTCCTCGATCTCCCCACCCCCGCCCAGCTCCACCAAGGCGATTTCCGAGCGGTACTGCGCGTTCCGATGGTTTTCGGTCCGGTAGGTGAAGGCCACCCGCTCGCCGTCGGGTGCGACGGCGAACTCGCCCACCCGCCGTTCTCCCTCCGTCACCGGGTAGGCCTGGGCGCCATCCGGGTCCGCGTCCACCCGCCAGAGGTTGGTCCACTGGCCCCGCTCCTGGCCGTGAGGGCCCTCGTCCACGAAAACGGCGTCGTCCCCTTTCTCCAGCTCCTCCTGCTCATCGTCGGGCAGGGAGTCGGGGGCCACGAAGACGAGCCCTTCGCCGTCGGGCGTCCAGCTGTAACTCTGGATCGGGGTCGGGTGCTCGGTGAGTTGGCGGGCTTCTCCTCCGTCCGTCCGGATCAGGAAGATCTGCCGCCCACCGTCGGCGCCCTCCACGGTCCGCAGGAAGGAGACCCAGCGGCCGTCCGGCGACCACTGGGCGTTTCCGTCCCCCTCCTCGGAAGTGTAGGGTCGAGCGTCAGACCCGTCGGAGTTCGCCATCCAGAGGCGGGACGGTCGCTCGTTCTCCTCCCACTCGAGCTCGGTCCGGGTGAACAGGATGCGCAGGCCGTCCGGGGAGAGCTGTGGGTCGGACACCCTCGTCAGATCGATGGCGTCGTCGATACCGAACGCCTCCGGGCCGGGCTCCTGCGCCTCCACGCCGGGGGCGAGACAAACGAAAAGCACTGCGGCGACGAAAAGGGTGGTGTGGCGGAGAGGTCCGTGCCTGTGCATGGAGCTCCTCGTTCCAGTTGCAGATGGGCCGTTGACGGCAAAGGAAAATATGGGACCGGTGGTGGTGTGGCCCAGGGGGGAGCCGACGGTCCGTCGTGCCGCTCCAGGGGTAAGAGACCCGGCAGAGCACCGTGGCGGCCACCGAGCACCCAACAAAGGAGGACTCCCATGGCGGAGGAAAAGACCATCGCAGTGGTAGGGGCCACCGGCTTTCAGGGAGGGAGTCTTGTGCGGGCCATTCTCGGGAACGGGGAGGGACCGTACCGGGTCCGGGCACTGACCCGGAAGCCGGACTCGGACCGGGCCCGGGAGCTGGCCTCTCGAGGGGTGGAGGTCATCCAAGCGGACCTGGACGATCGGATGAGCTTGGAGAAGGCCTTCCGCGGCGCCGAGGGCGCCTTCTGCGTCACCAACTTCTGGGAGCACTTCGACCCGGAAAAGGAGGGGGCTCAGACCCGGAACATGGCCGAAGCGGCCAAGGCGGCAGGGGTAAAGCACGTGGTCTGGTCCACCCTGGAGGACGTCCGGGAGTGGGTGCCCCTGTCCGACGACCGCATGCCGACACTGATGGAGCGGTACAAGGTCCCGCACTTCGACGGAAAGGGAGCGGCCGACCGGTACTTCCAGGACTCTGGTGTCCCCACCACTTACTTCCGGGTGGCCTTCTACTGGGAAAACCTCATCCACTTCGGGATGAACCCGAAGCGGGGACCCGACGGGGTTCCTACCATCACCATGCCCCTGGGGGACAAGAAGCTTCCGGGGATCGCGGTGGAGGATATCGGCAGGTGCGCACTGGGTGTCTTCAAGAAAGGAACCGAGCTGGCTGGGGAAGCCGTGGGGGTGGCGGGCGAACACTTGACCGGCGACGAGATGGCTGCGGCTCTCACCGAAGCCCTGGGGCTCCAAGTCCGCTACCACGCCCCCTCCCCGGATGAGTTCCGAGGCTACGGTTTTCCCGGAGCCGAGGACTTGGGGAACATGTTCCAGTTCATTCGTGACTTCAACGACGAACATCGTGCCGCCCGGGCCGTCGAGACCGCCCGGGAGCTGAACCCGGAGCTCCTGTCGTTTCGGGAGTGGCTTGCCGAGCACAAGGACCGAATCAGGGTGGAATAGGAGATCCGGCCCCGGTCGGGCCGTGGGGCCAGGGCGGCTCGACGGCTTCTCAAGGCCCCGGATCCGGGATCCAGATCCGGATGTCCGGCCGGAACCAGGCCCAGGCGAACCAGAAGGCCACGAAAGCCCGAGCCACAGGCTCCAGGGACTCTCCCGCCCGTGGTCCCTCTACGGCCTTGCCGTCCACTCGCCAGAGGCTTTCCGTCTCCATGTCCACGATCCCACCCTCCTGGACCTGGAATTCCACGGGCAGTCCGTCCAGGGTGGAATGGAAGGCGTACGCGGTTTCCAGATCCCCGTCCCAGAAGACCACCACCGGGTCTCCATCCACCTCGTCGTGGATGGCCTGGGTCATACCGGCCGAGTCCAGGGCGAAGAACGGGTACGCGACTCCCCCCCGGTCCCCCGTCGGGATCCCCAGGACCCGTTCCTTCGGGAGCCGACGCGAATCCAGCTCTTCCTCCTCCACGCCGCTGCCGGTCTGGGGGTTGGCCGGTTGGTTGTATTCCGCGAAGTGGTCCTGATGATACGGCCGAGAGAAGCCCGTTTCCTCCGAGGCCACCAGGGTCTCGGGGTGGAGGCTCTTCCAGGCCTCCAGAGGCATGTCCATCATCGGGTAGGGCTCCAAGCTTTCCCCGGCCCGAGGACCGCAAAGGGCCAGGGCTCCCATCTGGGACCATACGGAAGTCCTCTCCCCTCCTCCCTCCAGGCCTGCGGTGCGGTCGTAGAGGACCAGGTTGCTCCCGAAAAGAAGGCCGGTCACCCCGAACTCGGCGCCCCCGATCACACCCCTTCGGTAGATGACCGCGGAGCCGGTCAGGGGACAGTAGGTGAGGACCAGCCGTTCGTCGCCGGCGTTCAGGTTCACTGCTTCGTGGAACTGGAGGAGCTTGTGGGGGAAGGCCATGGGCGTCCCGTCCAGGATCAGTCCCGCCACTCGATCGTCTCCGTCCACGTAGGCGGCCGCCGGAGAGTTCGGCGCCACGAGGGGCGGGTCGGTCAGGGCCGGAATGGCGTCCCGGCCGATCCCCGTATCGAACAGGAGATCCTGGGAAACCACACAGCCGTCCTGGCCCGGGGGTGCTCCCGCCGATGTCGGGTTCTCGGAGCAGCCGGAAAGCACCACGGCCACCAGTGGGATCACCAAGGTCGAGGCGAACGGGCCGGCTCTCGAGCGGAGGAGGAGTCGGGTCATGGGCCGTCGACGGTTGCGGGCGGCGAAGCGACGGGTAGGTCGCCAGGGGGAACCTTAGACACGAATCCGTCGACGGGCCTCCCAGGTTCCCCCGGGGCTGTCAGCACCGGCTCGGCGGACCGGTTCCAGCCGGTGCTTCATATCGACCCCAGGCACCCCTGGGCAATTGGGGCCCGCCCGGAGAGACCCAGCCCGTTGATTGCCGAGTGCCTAACCTCCCCCGGCCGCCTCATAGGTGGTCCGGAGGGTCACTCGCCGCTCCCCGTTCTCCAGGATCCAGTTCTCCTGGTGGACGGAGCCGTCCTCCCGCTCCCGGTAGTCGATGCCGGAGGTCGTTCCTTCCGGGTCCGTCCGTTCGATGCGGAAAAAGCCCGACTCGGGCGAGGCCCCTCGGTACCGGATGGGGTCGCCCTCCTCCGGGAAGGACCAGGCCTCGTACTCTTCCTCCGCCGGGTTCCAGCGCTGCATGACGTGGGCCTCCCAGAGGCTGCCGTCCGGCGGCTCTCCCCTGAACTCCACCTGCATCCACGCGCCTCCCATGACCCATCGATACGTCAGGTCGCCCTCCACCACCGTGCCGTCGGGGAACTCGCTGGTGGTCCGCCACTCACCGGCCAGGAAGGCGATCCGTTCGTGCTCGGGGGAGAGGAAGACCTGGGCTCGGAGGTCGCCGGCGCACAGGACTAGGCCAATCAGGAGGATCGCACCCGACCATCCCTTTCTTCTCACGGTCCCGCCGGCTCCGTGGCTACATCCCCCTTGGGGGCCTCCGAGGCGATCTGGAATGCCCGCATCAGGTCGGTCTTCGTGACGATCCCCACCACCGACCCGTGGTCGTCCGCCACCAGGAGCCGGTGCTGGTCCTCCCGGATCATCCGGTCGAAGAGCTCGTCGGCCCCCGTGCCCATGGGAATCATCTCGGGCAGCGGCTCCATCACCTCGGAAATCCGCTGGTCCCGGCGGGCCTGCTGGATTCCGGCCACCGTTACCTGGCCAACATAGGCTCCATCCCCCGTCTGTACCGGGTATGCCAGACGGGCCTCGGCGAGCATCCGGTCGAAAACCTCTCCTACCGTGATGTCCGGTGGGACGGTGGCCACGGGCGAGGTCATGAGAAGCTCCACCGAGAAACGGGAAAGCCCCTCGGTGAAAACGGCGTATTGGGTCTCCGCTGTGACCGCCATGTAGACGAAGAAGGCGATCAGGATCATGAAGAGGTTGAAGGTGACGAGCCCGAAGAGGCCCAGGGCGATGGCGAGCCCCCGACTGATCGCTGCGGAAATCCGGGTGGCCTCCAGGCGGCTCGTCCTGAGCGCGAGCAGGGAGCGGAGGACCCGCCCTCCGTCCAGCGGGAGGGCCGGGATGAGGTTGAAGGTGGCCAGGACGACGTTCATGTACGCCGTATAGACCACCACGAAATAGAGGCCTCCCATCTCGCCGGGAACGAAGGGGATGAGCCCCGCGAAGATCCCCCCCAGCACGAAGCTCGTGATGGGCCCGGCGATGGCCACCACGGCCTCGGCCCCCCTCTGCTTGGGCATCTCCTTGAAGTGGGCTACGCCGCCCAGGAGCCAGAGGGTGATCCGCTCCGTCTCCACCCCGTAAAAACGCCCGGTCACCGCGTGTCCCAGCTCGTGGACGACGACGCTGCCGAAAAGCATGAGCGCGGCCGCCAGCCCCAGGAGGAACGGAGTGTAGCCCTCCAGGAGCGGGGCGACATCCACCGGCATTTCGAGAACGGTCACGAACTGCTCGAGCTGGGCTCCGATCATCCATGCCAGCAGCGGCAGGATGATCAGGAAGGTCACGTCCAGGTACAGGGGGATCCCCAGGAGCCGGAAAGGGAGGCGGAAGGCGTTCTTGAACAAGGAGGTCTCCCGTCGGTGGACTGCCTGAGCCTACGAGTCGGATGGGTCGGAACCCTGCCCTGGAATGTGGCGATCGGGAAGGGAGAGGCAACAGGCCGCGGAATCCGGAACGCCTGGGGACGGCCACGCTGGCGGTGTGGAGGGCGGGCATTGTTTGGACCTCATGGGCGGGGGGCGCCCCCCGAGGCGCCGGTGGTTCGGTCCCCCGCTCTTGCCCCACGCGCCTTGCCGTCGCGACGGGGGGATCAGACCTTGCCCCGAAGGGCCGGGTGGAGGCCCTGCCCCGAAGAGTGCAACGGAGAGCTCACGGCTGGAGCGCATCCATGGCACGACGATCCTCTTGGCGGGCCCTCGGCGCGGTGGGGTTGGCCCTTCTCGGGGCAGGCTGCGAGGCCGGGGATCGTCCCGACACCCTGGCCCTGGCCACGGCCGGGACCGGGGGCGTCTACTACGTACTCGGTGGAGCACTGTCCGAGCGGTGGAGCGCAGCGCTCCCGGACCACCAGGTGGTGGCCGAGGTGACCGGAGGTTCGGTGGAGAACCTGAACCTCCTCCTGGCCGGGGAAGTGGATGTGGCCTTCTCCATGGGGACCACGGCGTACCAAGCACACCACGGGACCGGGCCGTTCGAAGGCCGGCCGGAAGGAGAAGTCCGCGCTTTGGCGGCCCTCTACCCCAACGCGCTCCACCTGGTGGTGGCCGAGGGCTCGGAGATCCGGAGCGTGGACGACCTTCGGGGCCGAAGGGTCTCCGTCGGTGCCCCGGGGAGTGGAACGGAGGGGGCGGCCCGGATCCTCCTGGAGGCCAACGGGCTCGACTACGATGACCTTCGCCCGCAACGCCTGAACTTCAACGAGACGGCCAACGCCCTTCGGGACGGGACGGTGGACGCGGGCTTCTGGAGCGTGGGACCGCCCACCAGCTCGCTGGTGGATCTGGCCACGGCGCGGGACGTCCGCCTCGTCCCCATCCGGGGAGAAGAGGCCGAGCGGGCCGCCGAGCTCGACCCCACCCTCCGCCGATTCATCATTGAGGCCGGGACGTACCCGGGCCAGGAGGACGACGTGGAGACGGTGAGCACGCCCAACGTCCTGGTGGTCCGCTCGGACTTTCCCACCGAGGTCGCTCGGGGGCTGGTTCGATTCCTCCTGGAGGCCAGGGAGAGCCTGGAGGGAGTTCATCCGGTGGCCCGGAGCATCACGGTGGATTACACCCTGTCGGACACGCCCATCCCTCTCCATGCGGGCGTGGTGCGGCATCTGGAGGAGGAGGGGGAGACGGTTCCGGAGCGTCTCGTTGCGCACTGATCCCCCGGGGCCGGTGGGGTGACGGAGAAGTCCCGACGGCTCTCCGGTCTTCCGCCCGTTCCCGCGGCTCTCTTCGTGGGGGCCGCCGTCGTGCTTTCCCTCTTCCAGCTCTACACGGCAGGCGTCCGGCCGGCCGAGCTCTTCCATCAGCGAGCCGTCCACCTTGCCTTCGTGCAGGTTCTGGCCTTCCTGCTCTTTCCCGCTCCCGGACGGGGGCGGAGCGGTGCCCGTGGCGCGTGGGCTTGGGCCTTGGACGGGGCCCTCATAGGGGGCTCCATTCTGGCGGCGGCGTACCTCCTGACGAACCTGGACGGGATCATGGGCCGGGCGGGGGCGTGGTCCGGCACGGACCTGACTGTGGGCGTGGTGGCCGTTCTGACCCTCCTCGAGGCGAGCCGGCGGGTGCTCGGTTGGGGTATCACCGTCATCGGGGCGGCCGCGGTGGTCTACGCCTACATCGGGCCCTGGCTTCCCGGGCTCCTACGGCACGGCGGCTACTCTACCGGCCGGATTCTGGGGCAGCTATACCTGGGTCAGGAGGGGATCTACGGGATCCCGCTCGGCGTTGCGGCCACCTTCGTCTTCGTCTTCATCCTCTTCGGGGCCCTCCTGGAAGTGACCGGCGCCGGGCGGTTCTTCATCGATCTGGCCTACGCCCTCACCGGCCGCCAGAGGGGAGGGCCCGCCAAGGCGGCCGTTCTGGCCTCGGCGAGCCTGGGATCCATATCGGGGAGCGCCATTGCCAACACGGTGACGAGCGGAGCGTTCACGATCCCCCTCATGAAGAGGGTGGGCTACCGGCCCGAGGAGGCGGGAGGGGTGGAGGCGGCGGCCAGCACCGGTGGCCAGGTCCTCCCTCCCATCATGGGGGCCGGGGCCTTCCTGATAGCCGAGTACACGGGAACGCCCTACGTGGAGGTGGTGATGGCCGCCCTCATACCGGCCCTCCTCTACCTGGCCACCGTGTTCCTCTTCGTCCATCTCGTGGCGAGCCGCCGGGGATTGGAAGGGGTGCCCGCGGACCAACTTCCCCGGCTGGGCTCCACCTTCCGTCGGGGATGGCACTACCTGGCGGCGGTGGTGGTCCTGGTGGGGGCGCTGGTGCTGGAGCTCTCCGTGGCCCGGGTGGGGTTCCTGGCGTGCGCGGCGGTGGTGGTGTTGGCCGCTCTCCGGGGGATCTGGGACCGGGCGCTGAGGAAGGGGGCCGAAGGAGCCGGATCCGGGCAAATCGGCTCGTCGGACCTGGGCGCCGCCGTGCCGGAGGGCGGCGAGCAGGCGACTTCCGAGACCGGACCTTCGTCAGGCACCCTCCTGGAGCCGGGTGTACTTCGCCCGGGGGCTCTTCCTGTGCTGGCGGCGGGGGCGGGGCGGCTGGTGGACGCCTTCGTGTTGGCCGGCCGGAACACCCTCCCGGTGAGCCTGGCCTGCGCCATGGCCGGAGTGATCGTGGGGGTGGTGGGGCTCACGGGCCTGGGGCTCAAGTTCAGCTCGATCATGCTCGCCTTCTCCCAGGGGAACCTCCTCCTGGCCCTCCTCCTCCTCCTGGTGGCCAGCTTGGTTCTGGGCATGGGGCTCCCCGTCACGGCCAGCTACGTGGTCCTCATCGTCCTGGCGGGCCCAGCCCTGGTTACCGACTTCGGCCTCCCGGTCCTGGTGGCCCATCTGGTGGTCTTCTGGTACTCCCAGGACTCGAACGTGACCCCTCCCGTCTGCCTGGCGGCCTACGCCGCCGCCGGGGTGGCCGGGTCGGATCCCATGCGGACCGGACTACACGCCTGGAAGTACGCCAAGGGGCTCTATCTCGTCCCCCTCTTCATGGTGGTGCATCCCGAGATCGTCCTGGGAGGGGCGGTTCTCGTGGTTGCCGCAAAAACTGTGGCCGCCATGGCCGGGCTGGCCGCCTTCGCCGCCGCCCTGGAGGGCCACCTGGTGGGCCCGGTGGGAAAGGTGGGGCGCCTGGTCCTCCTGGGCGCCCTGGCCGTGGCCTTCCATCCATCGGCGGCAGTGGCCGGAGTGGCCGTGCCCATCTTGGCGTTCGTGGCCTGGGGAGGGAGGAAAGAGTCGGCGGAGCCCATGTGGGGGCGGGCTCGTTGACTCCTGTCGGGAGTTCCGACTTCGCACGGGGGCTCTAGCGACCCGCCAAGGACTCCAAGTACGCCACGATGTCGATGAGTTGGCGGACCGTCATCGCCTCGCTGTAGTCGCCCATTCTCGAGAGCTCCTCGTGGCGGATGCCCTCCATGTCCTCGGGGATGCGATGGGACGGTGAGATGATGGACTCAGCCAGATACCCTCGATCCATGGAGGCCACCTCGGGGCCCAGCGCTACGGGGACCGGAGGGCTGGCGTGCGGGTCCGGAAAGTCGTCACCTTCCACCGCGTGACACGCGTAGCACTGCATCTCGGTGAACGCCGTCCGGCCGGCGGTTGGATCTCCGTCGGGGAAGACGAACCTTACCTGCTCCCCGTCTCCCGGCTGACCACATCCTGCCAGGATGAACACCGGAAATACGAGGACGAAGACCCGAAGCATGAGAACCTCCCGGAAGTGGAGGAGAGGGAACGGGTGACGGCGCCGGTGCACATCGCTCGCGCGGCCGATGCCGATGAGGGGCCGCTGAGCGCGTGGCAGGACGTGGCCCCCTGCCCGTGCGCTTGTTCCACGGCACGCGCACCGAAAAGCAACGGTCGTGCCGCGG
>SKSR01000185.1 GCA_007122885.1 Gemmatimonadota bacterium | reverse complement strand
GGGCGAAGGTGGAAACGTGCTGGTTCCCTTCGCCCGGGACGTAGTGGTCTCCTGGGACCTGGAGGAGCGGGTCCTGATCATCGATCCACCCGAGGGCCTCCTGGACCTATAGGCTCCCGGCCCTCGAGCCCTGAGAGCTTCCTCTCCACCCGACCACTGCACCTTCCTTTTCGTCCACTCGAGGCGGCGGCCATGCGGATCAACATCGTCACCCTCTTCCCCGAGTTCTTCACCGCGCCTCTGGAGACGAGCATCCCTGGACGTGCCCAGGCGGCGGGGCTGGTGGAGTACCGGGTGGTGGATCTAAGGAAATACACCCACGATCGGCACCGGACCGCGGACGACACTCCCTACGGGGGCGGGGGAGGGATGGTTCTCAAGCCCGCCCCCTTCTTCGAGGCGGTGGACGACCTGGAGCCCCGGGGCCCGGTGGTGCTCCTCTCTCCCCGGGGGGCCCTCTTCAAGCAGGCTCATGCCGCCCGCTACGCCTCCCTGGAGGAGCTCACCCTCCTCTGCGGCCACTACAAGGACGTGGACGAGCGAGTGGCCGAGGGGTTAGCCACCGAGGAGCTTTCCCTGGGGGATTTCGTCCTCTCGGGCGGGGAGATTCCGGCCCTGGCGGTCGCGGACGCCGTCGTCCGTCTCCTACCGGGGGCCCTGGGCGATCATGACTCGGCGGCCACGGATTCGTTCTACGATCGCCCCCTTCTGGGGCCCCCTTCGTACACCAGACCGGCGGAGTACCGGGGGCTCCACGTCCCCGAAGTGCTCCGTTCCGGAGACCACGGTCGGATCGCTCGCTGGCGGAGGGAAGCGTCCGTGCGGCTCACCCGCGAGCGCCGACCCGATCTTTTCCGTAGGGCCTTGGAGGAAGGGCACGTCACCGAGACGGAGGGGGCCGGCGACGCTCTTCGGGACGGCGATGCCGGTGGCGCCGAAGGGAGGGCTGGTGGGGGGGACGCCGGAAACCCAGGCGAAAGCCTTCCCGAAGGCGGGCATACGAATTAGTATTTGAGTCTGGCGCCTGTAGGGAAGGGGCGATCCACGACGGCCAGAGAGGAGAACGATGGCGGATCTGCTACACGAACTCGACCAAGAGCAGCTCAGGGACGATCTGCCGGACTTCAATCCGGGGGACACGGTCCGGGTCCTCTATCGGGTCACCGAGGGAGAGAAGGAGCGGATCCAGGCTTTCGAGGGCGTCTGCCTCTCCCGGCGGGGAGGGGGAATGGGCGAGAGCTTCACCGTTCGGAAGGTCTCCAGCGGTGTGGGGGTGGAACGGATCTTCCCCCTGCATTCCCCCTTCATCAAGGGCATCGAGGTGGTGCGCCGGGGCCGGGTTCGCCGGGCCAAGCTCTACTACCTCCGGAATCGGAAGGGGAAGGCGGCGAGGATCCAGGAGAAGCGGAAGAGCTGACGTCCGGGCCTTGTTCCGTCGGACCTTCCGGCACGGGGAATGACTTCCACCGGACCCGACGATCCCCTCCATTATGAGCGCTCCTTCCGTCGTCGCGGCCTCCACAGGATCGCCGGCGTGGACGAAGCTGGACGCGGCCCCCTCGCCGGCCCGGTAGTGGCCGCCGCCGTGGTTCTTCCCGAGGACGTCTCAGTCCCCGGAGCCATGGACTCGAAACGCCTGACGGCGGCCCGAAGGGAGGAGCTGGCCCCGGCCATCCTCCAGGCGGCCGCCTCAGTGGGACTGGGAGCGGCTTCGGTCCGGGAGATCGAGGGTTTGAACATCCTCGTCGCCACCGCCCTGGCTATGAACCGGGCCCTCCGGAAGCTGTCCCCGCCCCCTGAACACGTGGTCGTGGACGGCCGCCCCGTGGCTGCCCTTCCGTGGGAACACGAGGGCGTAGTGGGGGGCGACGGCCGGGTCCACTCCATCGCGTGCGCGTCCATCCTGGCCAAGGTCTACCGGGACCGCCTCATGCGCCGGCTCGCCGCCCGGTATCCCGGGTACGCCTGGGAGCGGAACGTGGGATACGGAACGGCCGAGCACCTGGAGGCCCTGCGCGAATGGGGCCCGACTCCCCATCACCGCCGCACCTTCGCCGGTGTCCAGCTCGACCTGGGGCTTGAGGGCTGAGAGGCGGGAACCTAAGCTCCGGCCCGGCGAGGGCTTTCTCCCCTGTCGCGTCACCCTTTTTTCAGCACCCTCCTGGCACCCCCCTGGCGCCGAAGCCCCGCTCCATCGAACTTCCGGGCGAGCCGGTAGCTCAGTTGGTAGAGCAACGGACTTTTAATCCGTAGGTCGTGGGTTCGATCCCCACCCGGCTCACTTCAGAAGCCCGCAGCAATACTGGCCTATCAGCCGTCGCGCGTCTCGCCCTCCTTCGCGTGTCCGTGTCCGTGTTCGTGTTCCGATTGAGCTACTTTCGGGGCTCCGATTCGGGCCCGGACCTGGTCGACCTGTGCCACCATCCTTCCCGCTTCGTCTGGTGCGGAACGGGGCGGGGGGCTATGTCGAGGACCAGCTTCACAGCCCGCTCCTCCGTGCCCTCTCGTCCGCCCTCTCCCGCCGACTCCTCCAGGCGCCGATCCCCCAGGCCAGGAGACCGAGGGCACCGATGGCCATGGCGACCCAGAGGGCCGTGTCGAGGGTCACCGGGTCCCGCCAGCCCAAGGGTGTCACTCGCTCGCCCTCCGGAGGGGGACGACGCTTTCCGTTTCCCCTTCCTTTGCCGACGCTCCTGCCACGGCCGTGAGGAGGCACGGCTGACAGATATGGGGCCGTGCCGGCCCATCGGCGTGGAACGTCACCCGGATCCGGTGCTTGCCGAACGGCATTTCCAGGCCCAGGGCCGCGTCTCCGCCCGGGGGGATCGGGTCGTGGCACTCGTCGCAGGTGGTGATGATGGCCATGGCTCCCTCGCTCGTCGTGGTCGTGCTCCGCGGCGACTCAGGTCGCTACGTCCCGGCCCCGGCCAGCTCGTGGTCCGTTTGCTCGGCGGCGGCGTCTTTGGTCTCCGGCCTTCGGCTTCTCGGGCCGCCGCATCGGCATCAGGAGGCCGCGTAGCGAGTGGCCGTGATTCTCCAGGGACCGGATGTCGATGTTCCGCTCATCGCCCCGCAAGACGCGGTCCATCCCGTTGATTCCTTTGAGCTTGCCCACCGCCTGGAGGAGCCGGGTGGAGAGGCGCACCCCGTCCACTTGCCCGTGCTTTTTTAGGTCGAACTCCAGAGAGCGCCAGTTGGGAAGTCGCCCTGGTATAGCGGGCAGGATAGCCGCTGGCCGAACACCTGGAGCACGAGGACGTAGACCTCCCGTCGCGGCCGATGTACTGGACCCTACTGCGGAAAAGCTCCACGCTGAGAGTCCGGTAGAGCTGGGGACGGGTGTCGTCTGTGTGAGGAGGCAACCACCGCGCTCAACTACGCCACGGCTCCGAGGCTCGCCTGCGCTTTCCGTGGCTCCTTCATCCCTTCTTCGGTCATGTAACGCTCCGGTCCTGTGAGTCGATCATATGCCTGCCGCGATTTGTGCCTCCCTCCGCTGCGGCGGTCGCGCGACGCGTGAGGCGTCTACGCAACATCCAGGGGCATACCAAGGCCCCGACGGGCCGGGCCTGCCGGTCAGCTACTGGCCTTCCGTTCCTTCCTCGCCTCCAGCTCCTGTAGACCGTCCCTCGTCCGGGCGGCGAAGTGCTCGTTCGCCTGTGCCTCGTCCTGCCTCCCCTCTCGGTTCCGGAGCCCGGTCGGTCTTTCCTCACGGGCGAAGCCCTGGCGCTTGCCCCGGCCCAGGCGGGACTCTAACGTTGGTCCGGTATCTTACCGGCCACACGCCACGTAAAGAGGTTTTGTGGGCCCCTCCTCACGCCTCGCCTGGGACGACCTCGGGCACGCCACAGTGGAGACGGTTCGCTCTCCCCTCCTCGTCCTCGATGACGCCCTCCGGGTCAGGTCGGCGAACCCTGCCTTCTACTCCACCTTCGGCCTCACGGAAGAGGGCGTTCTGGGCCGGGAGCTCTTCGAGATCGGGGATGGGGAGTGGGACGACCCGCGGCTCCGGGAGCTCCTCGCCCAGGTGCTGACGTCCCAGGCCGAAATCCGCGACCTGGAGGTCCGGAACGAGCTCCAGGGCTCGGGTCCCCGGGTCCTCATGGTGAACGCCAGGCAGATGCAGTTCGAGGGGGAAGACCGGAATCTGATCGTGCTCTCCCTGGAGGACGTCTCTCGGCAGGATGCCCTGGAGGCGGCGGTGGAGCGGCACACCCGGGAGGTCGAGCGAAGCAACCGGGAGCTCGAGGAATTCGCCCACGCGGCCTCCCATGATCTCCAGGAGCCCCTCCGGAAGGTGCGCACCTACGCGCATCGACGACATGCTCAGGTTGGCCCGGGTAGGGCGTACTCCTCCGGAGCTCGAGCCGGTGGCCCTGGACGATCTCGTTCGCTCCGTCCTGGAGGATCTGGAGACGTCCATCCAGGACTCGGGCGCCTGCATCGAGGTGGGGACGCTTCCCGTGGTGGATGCGGACCCGGCCCAGCTCCGGCTCCTCTTCCAGAACCTCCTTGCCAAGGCCATCAAGTTCCGGAAGGAGGGCACGGCACCCTCCGTGCGCGTCCGCTCCGCCCCGGTGGCCGCTTCCGCTGCGGAGCGGTCCCCCTCCGTCCTCCGCGTCGTCGTCGAGGACGACGGGATCGGGTTCGAGCAGGAGTACGCCGACCGGATCTTCAGACCCTTCGAGCGGTTGCATGGGCGCGAACGCTTCGAAGGGACCGGCATCGGGCTTTCCATCTGCCGCCGGGTGATGGAAAATCACGAAGGGGCCATCGGCGCCGAAGGCCGGCCAGGCCGGGGAGCCAGATTCGTCCTCTCGTTTCCGTATACGGCCACCCAGGAGCTCCCATGACCGGTCCGCGAAAGCCCATCACGATCCTCATGGCCGACGACGACGCCGAGGACCGGGGGTTTGCCCACGAGGCCCTGGAGAAGGCCCGACTCTCCAACGATTTCCACACGGTGGAGGACGGGGTCGAGCTCCTGGATTACCTTTTTAGGCGGGGCGCGTATGTGGATCCCGGGACGGCGCCTCGGCCGGGCATCATCCTCCTGGATCTGAAGATGCCCCGCATGGACGGGTTCGAGGCCCTGGAGCGGATCAAGGCGGATCCTTCTTTGGCGCGGATCCCCGTGGTCGTGCTGACCACCTCCGGAGCCGACGAGGACATCGCGCGCAGCTACGACCTGGGCGCGAGCTCGTTCATCCGGAAGCCCGTGAACTTCCAGGGGCTCGTCGACGCGATCCAGGCCCTGGGAAGGTACTGGTTCGAGATCGTCGAGCTTCCTGCCGATCCCGGCCCCGGCTAAGTCATGATCCGGCAGGGTTTTCGTGTTCTGATCCTGGACGACGACCGGGAGGACGTGGACCTCGTCCGGGACCTCTGGAGGGAGGCCACGGGCCAGGAGATGGACTTCGTCTGGGCGTCCACGTACGAAGAGGGCCTTGGCCTTTTTCGAGGGGAGGAGGTGGAGGTGTGCCTCCTGGACTACCGGTTGGGCGCACGGACGGGAATCGATTTCCTGCGGGAGCCGGAGGTGGCGAGCTCCGAAGTTCCCGTCATCCTGATGACCGGAAGGGGGACGGCCCAGGTGGATCGCTCGGCCATGGACGCCGGCGCGGTGGACTACCTACCGAAGGAAGGGTTGACTGGGG
This sequence comes from Gemmatimonadota bacterium, assembly GCA_007122885.1. Taxonomy (GTDB): domain Bacteria; phylum Gemmatimonadota; class Gemmatimonadetes; order Longimicrobiales; family Gaopeijiaceae; genus SKSR01. The sequence goes on along the minus strand of SKSR01000185.1, from coordinate 12,717 downwards.
AGGCGCTGGAGCGGGCGGTCCGCTACGCGGCCGAGCGGAGGCGGCGGATCCGGGCGGAAGCGGAGGTGCGCGCGCTCATCGGGAACCTGCAGGAGATGGTGTCGGTCCTCGACCCCGACGGCTCGTTCCGGTACGTGAGTCCCGCCGTCCTCCGCGTCCTGGGGTTCGAGCCCGGCGAGAAGACCGGGGAGGACGCCTTCCTGGAAGTGCACCCCGACGACCGGCCCGAGGTGGAGCGAGCGTTCCGACGTGTGCTCCAGGATCCGTCCGGGAGGGAGGAACTCCAATACCGGGTGCGGCACGCCGACGGAAGTTGGCGGACGCTCGACACGATCGCGGTGAACCACGGGGACGACCTGAACATCCGCGGCGTCCTGGTCAGCTCGCGGGACATCACGGATCGGGTGCAGCGCGAGGAGCACGTCCGCTTCCAGGCCACGCTCCTGGACGCGGTAGGGCAGGCGGTCATCGCCACCGATGCGGCGGGCAAGGTGATCTACTGGAATCCGGCCGCCGAGAGGCTCTACGGCTGGAGCCGGGAGGAGGTGACCGGACGCGACATCATGGAGTTGAACGTCACGCCCTCCGACCGTGAAACGGCCAGCCAGATCCTGGACACGGTGAGGGAGGAGGGAACGTGGACCGGCGAGTTCCAGGTGAGCCGGGAGGACGGATCCACCTTCCTTGCCCTCATCGCCCTGTCTCCGATCCTCGACGCCCAGGGGGCGCTGGTGGGCCTGGTTGGGGTGTCGTCCGACATCACCACGTTCAAGGAGACCGAGGCGGCCCTGCGCGAGCGGGTCAAGGAGCTCCGGACCCTGAGTCGGGCCAGCGAAATCCTGAACCTCCCCGACCGCTCCCTGGAGGAGCGTCTCCGGGAGGTGGTGGAGTTGATCCCGTCTGGTTGGCTCAGACCGGAGCATACGGAGGCCCGCCTCACCCTGGAGGACCGGTCGATCCAGACCCGGGGATTCCGGGAGACGCCGTGGATGCAGCGGGTCGAGATCGGGACCTCGGACGTACAGGGCCGATTGGACGTCGCCCTCACGGCAGGCGTCGAAGAGGGCCAGTTGGGGCCATTTCTCCCCGAAGAGGACGAGCTGCTCCAGAACCTGGGACGGATCCTGGGCAACGCCATCAGACGGGCCACACTTCAGCGTCTGGTAACCCAGGCGTTCAGGAGCCTCGAGGAGGCCGTGCTCCTCATCGACGGTGCCAACGGCGGCCGGGGGATCCGCTACGTCAATCCTGCGGCGGAGCGGATGTTCGGTTGGCCGGCGTCCGAGCTCACGGGGGGCGACACGGTCCGCCTCCACGTGGACGAAGAAGCGTTCCGTCGCTTCGGGGAGGAGAGCCGGGTCGCCCTGGAGAAGGAGGGCGTCTACCACGGAAGCTTTCCCTTGCGTCGCAGGGACGGCAGCACCTTCCAGGCGGAACAGACGGTGACACTTCTCGACCCGGAGCTCGGGCACGAAGGTGGCGCGGTGAGTGTCATCCGGGACGTCTCCGAACGGAAGGAAGCGGATGAGCGGCTCCGGGAAAGCGAAGAACGGTTCCGGCAAATCGCAGAGCACATCCAGGACGTGTTCTGGATCACGACCCCCGCGAAGGACGTCATGGAGTACGTGAGCCCTGCCTACGAGGCGATCTGGGGCCGGCCCCGCAGTGAGCTCTATACCCGGCCCGAAGCGTGGCTGGAGGCCGTGGCGCCTGCGGACCGGGACCGGGTGAGGGAGGCCGTGGCCCGGCAGGCGGCCGGGCCGTACGAGGAAGAGTTCCGTATCGTCCGGCCGAACGGGGAAGAGCGCTGGATCCTGGACCGATCGTTCCCGGTCCACGGCCCCCAGGGCGAGGTGACCCGCGTCATCGGCGTGGCCAGGGACATCACCGAAGAGAAGCGGGCAGAGGAGCGGTTCGGTACCCTCAGTCAGGAGATCTCGGATGCGATCTACGTCCTGTCCGAGGACGGCATCGTGCAGACGGCGAGCCCGTCCGTGTATCAGGTCACCGGGTACACCGCAGCCGAGTTCGAGGGGATGAACACCCTCGAGATCGTGGACCCTGAGGACCGGGAGGCGGTCCGGGCCACGCTCGAGGAGGTGGCCGCCGAACCGGATCGCTCGGTGCGGGCCGAATGTCGGATCATCACGAAGGGGGGCGACGTTCGACAGATCGAGTCCGTGGCCCGGAACCTCCTCGGAGACCCTGCGGTTGAGGGGATCCTCGTCACCTCCAGGGACGTGAGCGAGCGTGAGGCGCTCGAGCGGCGGGTCCGCCAGATGCAGAAGATGGAGTCGGTGGGCCGGCTCGCAGGGGGAATCGCCCACGACTTCAACAACATCCTCACGGTGATCCGGGCCCAGACCGACTTTCTCCTCATGGACCTTCCGCCGGGCCCCGCCGCAGAAGAGGTCGGCGTCATCCAGACCGCTGCGGAGCGGGCGGCGACACTGACCCGCCAGCTCCTGGCCTTCAGCCGCGAGCAGGTGCTCCAGCCCCGGACCCTGGACGTGGCCGGCGTCGTCCAGGAGACGGGCCAGCTGATCGAACGGCTGATCGGCGAGAACGTGCAGGTGGACTACCGGGTCAGCGAGGGCCTTCCGCCGGTCCGCCTGGATCCCAACCAGATCGAGCAGGTTCTCCTCAACCTGGCGGTGAACGCGCGCGATGCCATGCCGAACGGGGGAACCCTCACGATCTCGGTCCACGAAGAGGAGCTGGACGAAGCGGACGCCGAGCGCCTCCCCGGTCTGGAAGCCGGACGGTACGTGGTTCTTGCGGTCTCGGACACGGGGGTTGGGATGCCCGAGGAGGTCCGGGAACGGGTCTTCGAGCCCTTCTTCACCACGAAGGAGAGGGGGAAAGGGACGGGGCTCGGCTTGGCGATGGCCTACGGCACGGTGAAGCAGAGCGGGGGTGGCATCCACGTAGAGAGCGAACCGGGACGGGGTTCCACCTTCTACCTGCGGTTTCCCCCGGTGGATGGCGACGTTGCCGAAGAATCCTTCGCCGCCCGTGAGCCCGCCGACAGTTCGGACGGCGGCTCGGCTACGGGCCGGATCCTCGTCATCGACGACGATGCGGCGGTGCGCAGGGTGACTGCGAAGGTGCTGGAGAAGGGAGGATTCGACGTCCTGGAGGCCGGCGACGCGGAATCGGGGCTCGAGCTCCTGGAAGCGGAGGGGCGCGTCGACGCCGTCCTCTCCGACCTGGGGCTCCCCGGGATGAGCGGGCTGGAGCTGGTGGACCGTCTCCAGGACTTGCGTCCTTCCCTGCCGGTCATCGTGATGTCGGGCTACGCGGAAGGATCGCCGGGGCAGGCCGAGGGCCTTCCCGCCGAGGTGGCATTCGTCCAGAAGCCCTTCACTCCCGACAGGGTCATCGGGCTGGTCCGGGAGGTGCTGGAGGGGGCGCGTCCAGGGTAGGAAGCACAAGGGCTTCGCCTTCCGGGTAGACCCGGCCGGCGAAGCCCTCGATCCCCGCCCCGGTGGTCCCGGAGCGGGGATGCGCTCTTGAGCCTGTGGTGCTCAGATTTCGGTGACGTTCTCCGCAGCGGGACCCTTCTGTCCCTCGACCACGTCGAACTCGACCTTGGCTCCCTCGGTCAGCGACTTGAAGCCGCTGCCCTGGATGGCGCTGTGATGGACGAAGCAGTCCTTGGCTCCGCCTTCCGGCGTAATGAATCCAAAGCCCTTGTCGTCGTTGAACCACTTCACGGTTCCGGTGGTACGCATGCCGTACTCCCTTGATTCTACTCGGTGTCGTCGGGGTCCGGTCGATCCGTACCGCCTGAGCACCTCGTGTTCCGCGGGAAAGATGACGCCCCCGCGCTCGGCGTTGGTAGTCGGACACAAAAAAAAGACCTGGCTCAAGTAGGCCAGGTCCGCCTTCCTGTATCGCCGGGGGTCCCCTTATCCGGGGACCGCACTGTCTACCTGAGACGAAGGGTAGCGGAATCCGTCGCCTGGGGCAACGGCAGGGGGGGCACATTCTCTCGACTCCCTCCTCCGGCCTTGCCGGTTCCGGCTCCCTCTCGGCCTGTTGCGCACCCGCGATGGTTTGTCGGGCCGCGACCCCTGCCGGTTGGGCCACGCTTCGGCCTCTGCGGTCGGCTCGTGCCCGGCCCCGCCTCGGCCAGCGTAAACGAGTGCTCTATGGTGGCCCGTCCTCCGTCTCCCGCTTCCCCCTCTGGCCCCCTTCTTGCTCGTAACTGAAAGACTAGGGGCCGCTCGTCGTCGAGTCGCCTTGGCCACGGGTCCTGCGAACACGGATCCCACACACTGGACGCATCGAGTGATAGTGATGAAGAATTGCCCCCATCTCCGGACGAAGCTCCCGGTCGCCGCCCTCTTCGTGCGGATTGTTCTCTCAGCCGGCGCCTGCAGCAGCTCCACGGTACCCGACGATTCGTCCGAACTGGAAGCGGTGGTGGGGACCTACACCGTCACCACCCTGCGCTTCAATCCCCAGGGAAGCCTCCCGGATCAGGACATCCTGGAGGCTCTGGAGGTCGAAACGGTCCAGCTCATCCTCACCCTGAACCGGGCGGCCCAGATCGCCTTTCTGGATCCGGTCACTCAGCTCTTCGTCACCGTCCAGGGAAGCTTTCAGATGATCGGAGAGGGGCTTCGGGTGCAGTGGGATGCCAACGGCCCCTTCGGCGAGCTCCTCTTTTCCCGCACCATGGACTTCTCCTTCGATTCCGACGCGGGAACCCTGTCCTTCGACGCCGATGCGCCGGACGGTGTATCGAGAGCTCGGCTCGTGGAGCTGGTCCCGGCCTTCGAGGGCGAACAGCTCCTGGATCCGACCCCAGGGCGACTCCGGGTCGTCTTCACCCGGACCTGATCCTTTCGCAACACGCCCAGGAGAACGCATATGCCGACGTGGACGAGTCGAAGGTGGAAGACTCCGCTGACCCGCTGGATCATATCGGGAGGCGCGGTTCCGATCCTTCTCTCTCTCGCAGCCCCGGAGGCGCAGGGGCAGCTCCGCTTCGGACCGCAGGTTTCCGCAGGCTCGGACAGCGGTGCGGGAATCGGCGCGCGGGCCACCTTCCCTCTCCGGGTGGGCATCGGCCCGCTGGATGGAGCCATCGATGCGAGCTACGCGTCTCCGTCCGGGGTCAAGAGCTGGATCCAGACCAATGTGAACGCCCGGCTCCAGGTTCCGCTGGCAGCGGACTTCGGCACGGTGATCGGGGCGGGCCTGAACGCTTCGTTCATCTCGGCTGAGGTGGGGCCGGGTCCGACCACGGAGACCGATACTCAGTTCGGTTTGAACCTTCTCGGTGGGATTTCCTATCCTCGTGAAGGGATCCTCGGCGGACGAGTGGTTCCGTTCACCGAGCTCCGTGGAGTCGTGGGCGGGGCCGAGGAGGTGGTCTTGACGATCGGACTAACGTTCGGAGGGGCACCAGAATCGGAGCGCGATTAGCGACCAGGTGGGGGGCGGCGTTCAGGCGCATTCGGGACCCGCGCGATTTGCCAAGCGCATCGGTTCGGCCCACCCTAGACGGTTGGAGTGGCTGACCGTAGCCTCGGTTTCATGCTCCCCTCGACCCCATAGTGAAGGCCCATGGCACCCATCCCCGACCCGGATCCGGAGGGGCCGCGAACTCCTCACGACGCCTCCTTTCCCATCATCGCCCTGGGCGCCTCCGCCGGAGGGCTCGATTCCCTGAGTCGGTTCCTGGACGATCTTCCTGAAATCGCAGGCGCTGCGGTCGTGGTGGTCATGCACCTGGATCCATCCCGGCAGAGCTCCCTGAGCCGCCTTCTGGAATCCCATACGGACCTGCCCGTGGTGCTCATCGAGGACGAGATGCCCCTGACCTCGGGCCGAGTCCACGTGGTGCCTCCGGGGAGCGTGGTGACGCTCGCCGGAGGGTCCTTCCGTTTGGAGGACCGGGGAGAAACCGGCCGGCACACGGTGGATCTCTTCCTCCAGTCCATTCCGGAGGAGAGAGGGACGGATGTGGTGGCGGTGCTCCTTTCCGGAACGGGTAGGGACGGGACGCTGGGGCTTCGGAGGGTCAAGGAGAAGGGAGGGGTGACCGTGGCCCAGGACCCGTCCACGGCCTCGTACCCTGGCATGCCCCAGAGCGCCATCGACAGTGGGGTGGTGGATCTGGTGCTTCCGGTGGAGAAGATGGGCCGGGAGATCCAGCGGCACCTGGTCTTGCGGGAAAGGGAGGACCCGGGTGGGGAGGCTTCCCTGGTCCGGGTCCTCGATCTGGTTCGCGAGCGGACCGGACACGACTTCTCCCGATACAAGCGGAACACGATCGCCCGGCGAATGACGAGGCGCCGAAGGCTCGCGGGGGTGGCGGACCTGGAGGAATACGCCGATCGACTGGTCACCGACCAGGAAGAAGTGGACCTTCTGGTCGGCGACCTCCTCATCACCGTGACCGAATTCTTCCGGGATCCGGAGGCCTTCGCCGAGTTGGCGGAGATCGCGCTTCCTTCCCTGATCGACGCGGCGGCGGAGAGGGAGGGGAGCCTGCGGGTCTGGGTCGCGGGATGCGCCACGGGAGAGGAGGCGTATTCCCTGGCGATCTTGATCCGTGAGGTTCTGGAGGCACTGGGCCTGGACCTGCCTGCCCAGATTTTCGCCACCGACCTGGACCCGGACTCCATCCGTTCGGCCCGCCGGGGAGTGTACCCCACGAGCATCGAGGGCCAGGTGTCGCAGGCCCGTCTGGAGCGGTTCTTCGTTCGGGAGGACTCCATGTACCGGGTTTCCTCGACGATTCGGGACATGGTGATCTTCTCCGTCCACGACGTGCTCACCGATCCTCCGTTCGCCCGTCTCGATCTGGTGAGCTGCCGAAACGTGATGATCTACATGTCGCCGGAACTCCAACGGGACGTTCTCCAGCGGTTCCATTTCGGTCTTCGGGAGGAGGGCGCCCTCTTCGTGGGAGCGTCCGAGTCGGCAGGTGCCCTCGGCGAGCACTTCTCCACCCTCTCCAAGCGCAGCAAGATCTACCGCCGTCTCTTCTCCGGTCCCGATCGGTCCTTGGCTCCACGTCCCACATCCACTTCCAGGTCCGGGGATCCGCACCCGGAGGTTCTCGCCGGCAAGGTCCCGGGTGTCAAGCCTCGGCCGGCGCCCGCCGCCTTGGCCGAGCGCGCCCTCCTGGACGCCTACGCCCCGCCGGCGGTGCTCATCGATCGGAACAACCAGGTGATCCACTTCCTGGGCGAAACGGGACGGTACCTGGATCCTCCACCCGGGGCGCCGGATCTGGATGTGACCCGGATGGCCAAGCCCCCTCTGAAACAGGCTATCCACACCGTGATCCATGCGGCCCGTTCCGATGCCGGAAGCGACGAAGCCCCGGTCCGCTCCCCTCCGGTGCGTTCCGGGGTGGGAGCCCATGAGGACGAGACGTGGGTCCGTGTCGCCATTCGTCCCGTCCAGCATCCGACCACGGGTCGAGGCGCGTTCCTCATCGCCTTCGAGCCGGTGAACGAGTACAGGGTCCAGGGCGACTCCGGCGGCGAAGAGGAGCTGGATCCTTCGGGCGAGGTGATCGAACGGCTTCAGGAAGAGCTTCAAGAAAAGACCGCCACGCTGAACATCACGATCCAGGACCTGGAGACGGCGAACGAGGAGCTTCTCTCGGCCAACGAGGAGCTCCTTTCGTTGAACGAGGAGTTCCAGTCCACCAACGAGCAGTTGACGGCTTCGAAGGAGGAGCTGGGGGCGTCGAACGAGGAGCTCATGGTGGTGAACGCTGAGCTCGTGGAAAAGGTGCGGGAGAGCCGGGAGGTGAACGCCGACCTGGTGAACCTGATCAACAACACCCGGATCGCCACCCTCTTCCTGGACGTGGACCTGCGGATTCGACGCTTTACGCCTCAGGTCCCCGAGGTGGTGCGTGTCATCGAGACGGATCTGGGCCGTCCTCTCTCCGACATCGTGAGTCGGATCTCTCTGGGCTCGGAGGAGCTGGAGGAGCGAGCCCGGAAATCCCTGGAAGGGGACGTGGGGTTGGAAGAGGAAGTGGAGGGTGTGGAAGGGGCCCGGTACATCATGAGGGTGAACCCGTACTACGTGTCCGAGGGAACGGTGAACGGAGTGGTGATCACCTTCGTGGAGGTGACGAGCCTGAGGCGACTCGAAGAGCGGGCGGAGACGCTGGCCGAGTCGATCCGTACCTTTCCTATGCCCTTCATTCTCGTGGACGAGGAATGGTGGGTGCGGGAATGGAACCGTGGAGCGGAGATCACCTTCGGGTATTCGGCCGAGGAGATGGTCGGACGGAGCTACGTCGATCTGATCCCGTCGGACCGCCTGGACGAAGAGCGGGAGTGGCTGAAGGGCCTCAAGGAGGGAGATTCGGCGGACGAGTGGAGTACCGAGCGGTTGGCCAAGGGGGGGCGGGTGTTTCCGGTACGTCACTATGCGAGTCGGAGGAGGAGAGCGCGGGACGAGGATCTTTTCGTCATCTCGGACCGTGACGTGACCGAATGGGAGCGGGCCGAGCGTCAGCGGGAGACCCTGGTCCGGGAGTTGGATCACCGGGTCAAGAACACCCTCTCCATGGTGGACGGCATCCTGGCCCAGACCTTGAGCACGTCCGGAGGGTCGGCCCAGGAGCTGGCCCACACCTTCCGGCAGCGGCTCATGGCCTTGGCCGGGGCCCATCGGGCGTTGGTGGCCGGAGGGTGGGAACAGGCCGACCTCCAGAAGCTCGTAGGCCTGATCCTGGAGCCCCTCCGGTCCGACGGGCAAATCACCCTGGAGGGAGAGCCGATCCCCCTGCCCGAATTCGTCGTCTCACCCTTGGCCATGGCGTTGCACGAGCTCGGTGTGAACGCCGTGCGACACGGGGCGCTTTCCGTTCCGCACGGACGGGTGGCCGTCCGATGGAGTCAAGAGGAAGCCGACCTGGTGACGATTTCCTGGGTCGAATCGGGAGGCCCGGAGGTAGACGAGCCGAAGCACCTCGGATTCGGAACCCGGCTGATCCGGGAAGCGGTCCCCTATCAGGTGGGAGGGTCCTCGGTCCTGGACTTTCGCCCCGACGGCGTGCGCTGCGAGCTGAAGATTCCCCTGACGGAGGTAACGGAATAGGGGGTCGCGAAGCCCGCCGTGGAGGGCGGCCAAGGCCGCCGTCGACTTCCTCATCCGACCCGCCAGGCGTGGTAGCGCTCCAGGAAGTTCAGCGCCTTCTCCGGGGCGTTCGCCTTCTTCCATACTCCGGCCACCGCTTTGTTCGCCTCGGTGAGGGTGGGGTAGGGGTGGATGGTGGAAAGGATCTTGTTCAGACCGATCTTGTGCTTCATGGCCAACCCCAGCTCGGAGATGAGCTCGCCGGCGTTGGGGCCCACCACGGTTGCGCCCAGGATCCGGTCCTTTCCAGGTGGGGTCAGAACCTTCACGAACCCCTTGGCAGCTTCCTCGGTGATGGCCCGGTCCTGATCCTTCATGTCGTAGACGGTGACCTCGTGTTCGACGCCCCGTTCCCTGGCCTCCTCCTCGTTCAGCCCCACCCGGGCCACCTCCGGGTCCGTGTAGGTGGTGAAGGGGATGTACGTGTAATCCACCTTGAACCTCTTGAAAGGGTTCGAGAAGAGGGAATTGACGGCCGCGTGCCAGGCTTGGTGGGCCGCCGCGTGGGTGAACTGGTAGGGGCCCACCACGTCTCCGCACGCGTAGACGGAGGGAATTCGCGTCTGGAGGTACTCGTCCGTCTCGATCCTTCCGTTCTTGATCCGGACTCCCAGCTCCTCGAGTCCGAACCCTTCGGTCCGGGCCTGGCGCCCTACGGCCACGAGCAGGTTGTCGAAGGGGATCTCCACCGTCCGCGTCACTCCATCCTCGCCCTCCGCTTCCGCTACGGCCCGCTTCCCTCCCTCCCCGTTTTCGAATCGGACCACCTTGTGGCCGGTGAGGACCTCCACCCCTTCCTCCTTCAGGGTGGATTCCACGAGCTCGGAGACGTCCGGGTCGTCCCGGTTCAGGATGCGAGGGAGCATCTCCACCTGCGTCACCTGGGCTCCGAGCCGCTGGAAGCTCTGGGCCAGCTCGGACCCGACGGGGCCTCCGCCCATGACCAGAAGTCGCCCCGGATTCTCCCGTAAGGACCATATGGTGTCCGATGTGTAGTGCCCCACCTCCTCCAGCCCCGGGATGGGGGGGACCAGGGGGCGGGCGCCGGTGGCCACCACGATGTGCCGGGTGTTCAGCGTCTGACCGTTGACCTCCACCGTCCAGGGACCCGTGATCCGGGCTTCGCCCTTGATCACGTCGACCCCGAGCCCTCGGTACCGCTCCTCCGAGTCGTGGGGCTCGATGGTGGCCACGACCCGGTGAACCCGGTCCATGACATCGGCGAATGTGTGTTCGGAGGAGGCCTTCCGGATGCCGTACTTCTGGTGGTTGTCCACCTGGTGGACGAACTTGGCCGATCGGATCAGCGCCTTGGAGGGCACGCACCCCGTGTTGAGGCAGTCCCCCCCCATGTCTCCCTTCTCGATCAGGCTCACCTTTGCCTTCACGGCGGCGGCGATGTAGGCGGTGACCAGTCCCGCCGAGCCCGCGCCGATGACCACCAGGTTCCGGTCGAAGCTCTTGGGCTTCTCCCATCCCTTCAGGGCCTGTCGCCGCTTCACGGTCCGGGCGATCCCCCGGGCGATGAAGGGGAAGAGGCCCAGGAGGATGAAGGCTCCGATGAGCTGGGGCGAGAGGATCCCGCCGAGACTGTCGATCTGGGCGATCTGGGTTCCGGCGTTCACGTAGACGATGGTTCCCGGGAGCATCCCGAGCTGACTCACCAGGAAAAAGGTGACCACCTTCATGGGAGTGAGGGCCATGACCAGGTTGATGATGAAGAAGGGGAAGGCCGGGACGAGCCGGAGGAGGAAGAGGTAGAGGGCCCCGTCCCGTTCCACCCCCTCGTTCACCGCGTTGAGGTGGGCTCCGAAGCGCTTCTGCACCGCGTCCCGGAAGAGAAAGCGGCCCACCAGGAAGGCCAGTGTGGCTCCCAGGGTGGACGCGAACGACACAATGATCGTTCCCCACAGGAGGCCGAAGATCGCCCCTCCGGCCAGGGTCATGATGGCCGCTCCGGGGATCGAGAGAGCGGTCACGAGCACGTAGAGGCCGAAGAAGCCTCCCACGGCCAGCGCCGTGTTTTCCTGAGTGAAGCGGTCGATGGCGTCCTGCTGGGCCTGGAAGAACTCCAGGGTGAGGTACTGGCCCAGGTCGAAGATGTAGAAGACGCCCACGGCGGCGGCCACGGCCGTCACCACCAGGATTTTTCCGCCTCTCATGGCAGCCCTCGGTCTATCGTGAATCGCCCGCCGTTCGGAACCGGCGGTGGTGTGGTGGGGAGCGAGCCTCCCGTTACCGGTTCCCGAAGCCGCCTCCGGGCCGTGGAGTTCCCGGTACGGTCCCCTTCGGTCACCGGAGGGGGTTGGTTCAGCGGGATGGTCTGGCGGGGCCGGTCCTCCCCAGTCTCCGCCGAACGAGCCGGTCGGCCGCGTCCTGGGGGGAGGTTCCCCGCTCCCCGGCCTCCTCAAGCAGGGTCAGGACCGTGGCCCGGATTCCGTCGATCCGCTCGAAGATCTCGGCCTCCGGCCTTCCTTCCCGGAGAAGGGGGAGGGCGATGGCGCCTCCGGCGTTCAGAATGTAGTCGGGGACGTAGAGGATCCCCCGGTCGTGGAGGCGAGCGGCGTCCTCCGGGCCCTCGAGTTGGTTGTTCGCCGCTCCGGACACGATCCGGCAGCGAAGCCTGGGGATCGTCTCTCGATTCAGGACGGCACCCACGGCGCAGGGGGCGAAGACATCGCACGAGGTGTCGAAGGCTCGCTCGGGCTCCACCACCTCCCCGCCTACCTCTCGGGCCAGAGCGGCGGCTCGCTCCCCGTCCATGTCGGTCAGGAGAAGCCGGGCGCCCCGCTCGTCGAGAAGCCTGGCCAGGGGTGCCCCCACATGGCCCACGCCCTGGATCAAGATGGAGCGGCCCTCCGGCTCTGGCGTGCCGACGGCGTGCTCCAGGGCCCCCTGAATCCCCGCCAGGACACCTCGGGCGGTGTAGGCCCCGGGGTCGATGGGCTCTCCCCCGTCCGGGCCCGCCCCGTGTACATAGCGGGACGTCCTCGACACCACGGCCATGTCCGACGGAGTGGTGCCCAGGTCTTCGCCCGTCCAGTAGGCTCCGTTCAAAGCTTCCAGGAGCTCACCGAAGCTCGTGAGGATGTGCTCCCTTTCCTCCTCCTTCAGGGGACGGGAGAGCGCGATGACGCTCTTTCCGCCCCCGAAGGGCATGTCCACCCCGGCCCACTTGTAGGTCATGCCCCGGGCCAGCCGCAGGGCGTCGGTGAGGCCATCTTCGGGGCGGTCGTAAACTTTCATCCGGCAGCCGCCGGTAGGGGGGCCCAGGGTTCGGTCGTGGAGCGCCACGAAGATCCAAGCGTCCACGGCCCGGTCGTACCGGGTCACCACGGCCAACCCCTCCCACTCCCGGATCCGGTCTTCCATGGATTGGGCCATCGGACGTTCTCCTCCCTGATGGGTGGTACGAATACACCGGAAGGAGAGGGGGCCGCCGAACCCCGCGCAAGGGGCAAGGGAGCATTCCGCGCTGTAGCGAGCCTCGCGAGAGCGTCGCCGAGCCCCCGGCGGCGATCCGGCAGACGGGGAGGGGTTGATCTCCCCGGCCCGCTCCCCCTTTCTTCAAGAAACCCGTCCGGGGGAGGC
>SKSR01000270.1 GCA_007122885.1 Gemmatimonadota bacterium | reverse complement strand
CCGCTCCAGCTGTGTTGCTCCTCCTCGACGTAGCGCTGCTATGCCTCGTCGTCGCGCCTTGCTGGAGCGGCGCTTCGACGCTCTCGGTGCTTCACGGGACTTCTGCGACACCACACTAGCATACTTTCAATAGGACCTGCATTACCTAGTGTCAACCAGAGTGCTATCGGCTGTTTGCGTGGACGAAGGTCCTCGAAGCCGGCAGATTCCTCAGGGGCTTGGACTTCCGCGTCCCGGACCGGACCGGCCCACCTTTCCGGTCCCTATTGTGGGAGTGCCCGCGGCCCATATCTTTCTTGGAAGTGAGATTTCTGGTGGAAGTGAGACTTCTGGTACGGCACACGAGCTGAGCAGGACCGGCCCGCTCCGTCCAACCGCCGTTCCGTGGGGAGCCCAACCATGACGGATTCCTACGAGACCGAGCCCTCCCGGCCTGCCGATTCAGCTCGAGCCGAGGAAGGGGTGGGGGAGAAGATTCGACCCTACTCCCGCTTGGCTCTGGTAGTGGCCGGCTTGGCGGCGGTCGTGGCGCTCCTCAGCGTCCTTTCCGGTTTCGGAAGCCGCTGGGGGCTTTGGCATTTCCGGACCGGCTTCACCCTGTTGGAGTGGGCCGCCTACGGAGCCGTGGCGGTCATGGTTCTTGCCCTTCCTGCTCTCTGGTTCGCCCGCCCGGGAGGTTCCCGACGGGGCTTTCCTCTGGCTCTTCTGGCCCTTCTGGTCTCCCTTCCGGTCTTCCTCGTGCCGTGGACCTGGCAGAACCGGGTCGCCGAGGTACCTCCGATCCACGACATCAGCACGGATCTGGAGGATCCGCCCGAGTTCCAGGCGGTGGCGCCCCTCCGGGAGGACGCACCGAACCCGGTGGAGCATCCGGGGGAGGAGGTTGCCCAGCTACAGCGGGAGGCATATCCGGACATCCAGCCCTTGATCCTGGACGAGCCGTTGGAAGCATCCTCCCACCGGGCACTGGACGTGGCGGCCGAGTTGGGTTGGCAGGTGGTGGCTTTCGATCCCCCGGGAGGACGCCTGGAGGCCACGGACCGCACCTTCTGGTTCGGCTTCCGGGACGACGTGGTGGTGCGTGTGACTGAGACCGAGGAGGGCACCCGGGTGGATATCCGCTCCAAGTCCCGGGTCGGGAGGAGTGACGTGGGAACGAACGCCCGGCGGATCCGTTCCTTTCTCGACCGCCTGGCACGCTTGTGATCCGCCACGAGCCCGTGTCCGCCGGTCCGGACGGTTCGGGGTCCCCGGCTCGCTCCGCGAAAGGGGTGCAGGCGGATCTTCCGCGACTGGCGGAGCTTCTGAGAGGCCGGCGGACTGTGGTGCTCACGGGGGCCGGTTGCAGCACCGAATCGGGAATTCCCGACTACCGGGGGCCGGACGGAAAGCTCCGGGCCCGGATGCCCATGCGCTACCAGGAGTTCATGCGCCGCCGGCGGTCGAGGGCCCGATATTGGGCCCGGAGCGCGGTGGGTTGGGTCCGTTTCTCCAGTGCCCGGCCCAACGCCGCCCACCGGGCCCTGGCCCGGCTGGAGGAAGGCGGCTGGGTGACCGGAGTGATCACCCAGAACGTGGATGGACTCCACCAGGCAGGGGGAAGCCGGGCCGTGCTGGAGCTCCATGGCTCGCTTTCCCGGGTCCGATGCATGGAATGCGGCTCCCAGGAGGGAAGGAACGCGGTGCAGCGCCGGCTGGAGGCCCTGAACCCCACCATGGCCCGGTCCTCCGGAGTGAAGCGTGCAGGACCCCTGGGGCCTAGCCATGGTCGCGACTCCCCCCGGAGCGCTCCCGACGGAGACGTGGAGCTTCCGGAGGGTGTGGAGGCGGGCCTCCGGATTCCGTCCTGTCTCGAGTGCGGAGGGGTCCTGAAGCCCGACGTGGTCTTCTTCGGCGAGAACGTCCCTGGGGAAAGGGTGCGGAGGGCGTGGGAGCTCTACCGGGAAGCCGAGCTCCTATTGGTGGTGGGGTCGTCCCTGACCGTCTTTTCCGGTCGAAGGTTCGTTCTCCAAGCGTCCAAGGAAGGGCGACCCGTGGCCATCGTGAACCAGGGGCCGACTCGAGGGGACGAGACCGCTCGACTGAAGGTTCCCGCAAGAGCCGAAAAGTTGCTGCCGGCCCTCGTGGGACGCCTGGAGGAGCTGGAGCAGTCCGGAGAGCGAAGGGGCGTCCCCACAGGTCCGCCGGACCCGTGACCAGTGCCGGGCCTCTCACGAGCGATCTGGTCCTCGTGGGAGGCGGCCACTCCCACCTCCCGGTCCTCAAGGCCTTCGGCATGAGGCCCGTGCCCGGGGCTCACCTCACTCTGGTGGCTCCCGACCCCGAGACCCCCTATTCCGGCATGCTCCCGGGCCTGGTGGCGGGCCATTACCACCGGGACGAAGCGTACGTGGACCTGGAGCCCCTGGCCGCCTTCGCCCGGGCCCGGACGATCGCTCGGGAGGCGGTGGGCCTGGATCTGGAGGGAAGGCGTGTCCTCCTCCGGGACCGGCCCCCCATCCCCTTCGATCTGCTTTCCCTCAACGTGGGATCGACGCCCCGGACACGGGGAATCGAGGGCGCCCGGGAGCATGGCGTTCCGGCCAAGCCCGTGGACCGGTTTCTGGCTTGGTGGAGGGAGATCGAGGCGGAACGGATTTCCGGGTCGGCGAAAGCCCCCATGCGGATCGGGGTCCTGGGCGGAGGCGCCGGTGGACTGGAGCTCGTTCTGGCCCTCGCCTATCGGACGGCCGCAGTCGAAGGGAGCAATGGGCCCGCCGGACAGGGCGTGGAGTTCCACCTGGTGACCGCCTCTCAGGAAATCCTTCCCACCCACAACCGGCGGGCTCGCGAGAAGCTTCTCCGTGCCCTGCGGGAGCGGGGGGTCCAGGTCCACGAGGGTCGCACCGTGACGGAGGTGGGGCCGGACGGTGTGTTCGGAGACGGTGGGTGGTCCTTGTCCTTGGACCGGGTGGTCGTGGTGACCGACGGCGCTCCGCCTTCCTGGGTGACCGAGTCCGGGCTGGCGGTGGACGAGGCCGGATTCGTCCGGGTGGATGAATACCTCCGCTCCGTCTCCCACCCTTTCGTGTTCGCCGCCGGGGATGTGGCGGTGATGGAGAGGTACCCCCGTCCGCGCTCGGGGGTCTTCGCCGTACGCCAGGGTCCTCCCCTTGCCCGAAACCTCCGTCGGACCTTGCAGGGTCGAGCACCCAAACCCCATCGCCCCCAGAAGGCGTTCTTGAGCCTCATCTCCACCGGTGATCGGTACGCGGTGGCGTCCCGTTCCCGTTGGGCTCTGGAGGGGCGGTGGGTGTGGCGCCTCAAGGATCGGATCGACCGGCGATGGATGGAGCAGTGGAGGGATCTCCCCTCCATGGAGGAAGAGGGCGACATGGTGGAGGATTCGGGGGAAAGGGGTGCCAGCGGGACGGCTCCGGGGGCGGAGGAGGTTCATGGGCCAGCCGAACCGCTCCGGTCGGTGGAAATCGCCATGCGATGCAAGGGGTGCGCCGCCAAGGTGGGGAGGGGACCCCTCACTCGGGTCCTGAGGCGGCTCCGCGACGACCTCCCTTCAGAGACCGCGTTGGTGGACCCGGACGACGCCGCGGTCATGGAGCCGATGGGGGACGGGCTGCAGGTGCAGACCATCGACTACTTCCCCGCCATGGTGAACGATCCGTGGCGCCTCGGGCGTATCGCCACCGTCCACGCTCTGGGGGACCTCTGGGCCATGGGAGCCGAGCCCCGAACCGCCCTGGCCCTGGCCACCCTTCCCTACGGTCCGGACGAAAAGGTCGAGGAGGCGCTCTACCAGCTCCTGCACGGAGCCAACCGGGTCCTTCGGGCGGAAGGGGCCGCCCTGGTGGGCGGGCATACCGGAGAGGGGCCCGAACTCGCCTTCGGGCTACAAGCCACCGGTGTGGTCCAGCCGGACCGGATCCTTCGCAAAGGAGGAATGGTTCCGGGCCATGCGTTGATCTTCACGAAGGCGGTGGGAACGGGGGTTCTCTTCGCTGCCCAGATGAGGGGGAAGGCCAAGGGGCGCTGGATCGAAGCGGCCCTCCGCTCCATGGAGCGCCCCAGCGGGGACGCCGCGACCTGCTTCCAGTCCCACGGGGCCTCCGCCTGCACCGACGTGACGGGCTTCGGGCTCTTGGGCCACCTGCAGGAGATGGCCCATGCTTCGGAAATGGTGGTGGAGCTCGACCCTGCGGCGGTCCCTGCGTTGGAGGGAGCTCAGGAGTGTTGGGATCGCGGCTTCCGCTCGTCCCTGCACCCGGCGAACGTCCGGGCCGCTCGGACCGGCCCCGGCGGCGGTCCCGAGGAGTTCGAATCCCACCCACGACTCTTCGATCCGCAGACGGCCGGGGGCCTACTGGCCGCCGTTCCCGCGGAGCGGGTGTCAGCCTGCGTGGAGGGCCTGCGAATGCTGGGCCACGAGTCTGCCGGAGTGGTGGGGTCGGTGCTGGAGCCGGATCCGGACGGAGGCCGCGTGATCCCGGCACAGTGGGGGGAACGTCCCCGCGGCGCTGTCCACGGACGGACCGGGGTGGGGGGGGCCTGAAGGAGGCACGGAGGCGAACGGGGCGCTTTCCTCCGGGGCCCGCTCGTGGGTGACGCCTGAAGCGATCGTGCGGTCAGGGGCGCCGGTCCCGCGCCGAGGAGGGCCCGTCCTCCAGGGGGCCCTCTCAGAGGACCAGGGGTGGAGGCTCTCCCTTTTCCAGCAGCGTGGCCAACTCCCGTTCCACCATCCGGGCGGCGTACGCCACGGTGGTCAGGCGCTCGGGTCGGCCACCTGAGAGGGGAGTGGTGAGCTCCAACGCTCCCGCCAGCCGTCCGGTGGGATCGCGGAGGGGAGCGGCTAGTTGCACCCGATCATGGAAGGGGGCCTGGAAGTGCTCGGCTCCTACCACCGCCACCACTCGGTCCTCCGCCAGGGCGGTGCCCGCTCCGTTCGTACCCACCTCGCTCTCCGAAGAGTCGTACCCCGGCAGGAGCCCCCAATCCTCCCGGAGCGAGGGCGCGTTCGTCTCCGAAAGGAGGATGATCCCGTCCCGGCAGCTCAGGCTCAGGACGTGCTGGATTTCTCCCAGAAGGGGGGAAAGCCACTCCATGTGGGGCCGGACGGCCCGGAGGAGGGTCCGATTCCTCTCGCTTCGGTCCCGCCTTTCGGCCTCCGGCACCTTCCGGAACCGGGGGCCGTTGGAGGGGTCGGGGTCCACGGCCGCCCTCTCGGAGCGGGCCCAGGAGGCCAGGATCACGTCACGGAGGGGGTGTTCGGGTCCCAGCTCCCGAGCGAACCGTTCCCACCGCCGGCGGACCTCGACGGAGAGTACGGCCAGCTCCATGCCGGGGGACGGCCTCCTATCGCCTGCCCCGTCCCGTTGTCCCTCGCCGTTCCGCTGCGCCTCTCCCTCAGCCGGCGACGCTCCTCCTTTCCCCTCCCACGGCTCCAGATCGGAGAGCTCTTCCAGGGCCTCCTGGAGCTTCCGGCTCGTAGGAGCGTGGACCGGGCCCCATCCGAAGAGGAGCCAGTCGGCACTCACGTGAAAGGCTTTCACCACGGCCCCCACGTATCCGGCCGGAACGGTTCTCCCCCGCTCGTAGTTCCGGATCGAGTCATACGAGACCGGATAGCCCACCTCTTGGAGGTGCCGTTCCATCTCCCGCAAGCTCAAACCCAGGGACCGACGGAGGTGGCGAAGGTTGTCATGGATGTCATTCATGACATAATTTGGCCGAGCCATTTTCCCGATGAGGCTTGCTGAACGGTTGTTTATGAGCCCCTAAACGGGCGCCTCCGGCAGGTT
>SKSR01000030.1 GCA_007122885.1 Gemmatimonadota bacterium | reverse complement strand
GGAGGAGGTCGTGTACTTGCAGGGCCAGCTCCTGCAATCGCTCGGCCAGGGGGGGAGGGATGGAGGCCGGAAAGATCTCCTCGGCCAACCCCGGCTGATACTTGCACTCGTAGTCGAAGAGCTCGTGGGCCGGAATGATCTCGCCCACGGGGAGGGGCTCCCGGCCCAGCAGTCCCACGGTGAGCTCCCGCCCCTCCACGTAGGCCTCGAACAGGATCCGGTCCTCGTGGGCGCCCGCCGTCCGGACGGCCCGAATGAGCTCCTTCCGGTCGTGGGCCAGCGTGAGACCCAGGGTAGACCCGCCCGACGGAGGTTTCACGATGACCGGATAGCCCAAGGCCTCCTCCACCTCCTCCAGGCTCGGCTCGCCGGGTGATCCGCCGGAAAGCCCATCGCTCCCCGTCTCACTCCACACACGCCAGTCCGGCGTGGAGATCCCCGCGTCCCGGAAGAGGCGCTTCGAGACCTCTTTGTCCATGGCCAGGGTGCACCCCAGCCGGCCGCTACCCGCGTAGGGGAGGTGGGCCAGGTCCAGAACCGCCTGGAGCGTTCCGTCTTCGCCTCGGCCTCCGTGAAGAGCCGGAAAGATCAGGTCGTGATCCCGGAGGTCGGGCAGTCGGGCCAAAAAGGAGCTCTCCCCGGCTCCCAGGGCCTCCAGTTCTCCCTCCTCCGGCGGGGCCGGATCCACCCCCCGATCGAGGATCTCGCCCTCCTCTTCCCCTGAAAGCACACCCCGGCTCGTGTCCACTGCCGTGACCTCATGTCCTACCTCCCTCAGGGCCCGAGCCACCTGGACGCCGGAGGCCAGAGAGACGTGGCGTTCATCGGACGCTCCGCCCATGAGGACGGCCACCTTCATGCCGCGTCCCCGGTCAAGCTTCGGACCACGTCGTAGCGGGTGACGATCCCCTCGATCCCATCCTGGGTCCGGACCAGGACCGCAGCATTCTCACGGGTCAGGAGACGGGTGGCGTACTCGGCCGACAGGTGCCCATCCACCACGGGGAAGGGGCCGTCCATGACCTGTTCCACCGGAGCATCCAGAAGGGCCGGGTCCTCGATGACCCGCCCCATGAGATCGCCCTCGGTCACCGAGCCCACGCACTCACCGTCGGCCAGCACCGGAAGCTGAGAGACGTCGTGGGAAGTGATGGCGGTGAGGGCGCTCCTCACGGTGTCTGAAGGGGCTACGGCCACCAGGTCGAAGCCGTCCCGCTCCTTTTCCCGGAGAAGCCCCAGCACCGTGGCGGATTCAGTGGTGAGGTACCCGTTCGAGCGCATCCACTCGTCGTCGAACACCTTGGAGAGATAGTGTTCGCCCCAGTCGCAGAGGACCGTCACCACGAGAGCGTCAGGATCGTCTAGCTTCTTGGCCAGCTCCACCCCCGCGTGGACGATGAGCCCGCTGGAGCCTCCCACGAAGAGACCTTCCTCCCGGGTCAGGCGCCGGGCCATGAGGAAGGAGTTCCGGTCGGTGACGGTGACGTAGTCGTCCACCAGATCCAGGTCCAGCGTGCCGGGAACCTTGTCGTTTCCGCACCCCTCCACCTGGTACGGATCCCCTTCCGGGATCTCTCCGGTGTGGAAGTATGGGGCGAGGATCGAACCCTTGGGGTCCACACCGATGATCTGGACTTCCGGGTTCTGCTCCTTGAGGTACCGGGCCACTCCCGAGATCGTCCCACCCGTTCCCGCGCCGGCAAGAAAGTGGGTCACCCGACCCTCCGTCTGCTTCCAGATTTCCGGCCCGGTGGTCCGGTAGTGGGCTTCCGGGTTGGCCGGGTTGTAGAACTGATCGGCGAGCACCGCTCCAGGTGTCTCCCGCACGATCCGGTGGGCTCGCTCCAGGTAGTGGTCCGGGTGCCCCGAGGGAACGGCGGACGGCGTGATGACCACCTCCGCCCCGAAAGCCCTCAGAAGCTTCACCTTTTCCTGGCTCATCTTGTCCGGCATGGTGAAGATGCACCGGTAACCGCGAGCCGCAGCGGCCATGGCCAGGGCGAGCCCGGTGTTCCCGCTCGTCGCCTCCACCACCGTGCCCCCGGGCTGTAGCTTTCCCTCCTTCTCCGCGGCTTCGATCATGGCCCACCCGATCCGATCCTTCACCGATCCACCGGGGTTCATGAACTCGCACTTCCCGTAGACGGGGGTTCGCACTCCATCGGTCACGCTGCGGAGGCGGATGAGGGGCGTCCACCCCACCAGCTCCATCACATCCCGATACGGCTCCGCGTGTCGCACGCTCATGGGCAGCCTCGCATCAGTTCGGGGACTCGGGTCTCCGGGAGAACTGGACGGGGACGGTGGCCCAGACCTCCACTCGCTGCCCCTCCCGGCGGCCGGGTTGGAAGCGGAGCTCGCGGGCGCCAGCCACCGCAGCCGAGTCCAGCTGGGGGTGGCCGCTGCTCTCCACCACCTCCACCGAGTCCACACCCCCCGTCTCGTTCACGCGGACCCGGACCACCGTCTCCCCCTCCACTCCTTCGTCCCACATCTCCAGCGGGTATTCGATGGGGACGTTTCCGTACATGGGCACAGGCTGGTCCAACTCCCTGTCACCTCCGCATCCGGCGGAGAGCATAAGGAATGCGGTAGTGGAAAGCCCTCCCATCCATCGTCGATTCCTCGTCATCACGCGCCGCTCCCCCGACCGCCCATCTCCTCCCGGAGTTCGGCGAGAAGGTTCAGGGCCTCCAGAGGCGTAAGGGTTTCGATTTCAAGCTCCCGGATCCGGGCCAACACAGGATGGTCCCCCTGGAAGAGGGAAAGCTGGCCGGGAAACGGATCCCCACCGGGCTGGGAGCCCCTACGCCGTCCGAGGCCCTCCCCACCCCCGGAGTGGCTCCCCTCCAGCTCTTCGAGGATCTCCCGGGCCCGTCGCACGACCGGGGGCGGAAGCCCCGCCAATCGGCCCACCTGGATCCCGTATGATCGATCGGCGCCGCCTTCAGCCAGCCGACGGAGGAAGACGATGTCTTCTCCGGACTCCCGGACCACAACATTCATATTCTTCACCCCCGGGAGAAGATCCCCCAGCTGGGTAAGTTCGTGGTAATGGGTGGCGAAGATCGTCTTGGCCCCCACGTGGTGGTGGATGCGCTCGGTCACGGCCCATGCGATGGAAACGCCATCGTAGGTGGAGGTGCCCCGGCCGATTTCGTCCAGGAGGATGAGGCTCCGCTCGGAGGCTCCGTGGAGGATGGAGGCGGTCTCGTTCATTTCCACCATGAAGGTGGACTGGCCTCGGGCCAGATTGTCCGATGCGCCCACTCGAGTGAAGATCCGGTCCGAAAGGGGCAAGCTGGCTTTGTCCGCAGGAACGAATCCGCCCATCTGGGCCATGAGCTGAATGAGCCCCACCTGCCGGAGAATCGTGCTCTTGCCGGCCATGTTGGGCCCCGTGAGAACCACGATCCATCCGTCCTCGTCCAGGACCAGATCGTTGGGGATGAAGTCCTCCCGGGGCATCATCGTCTCCACTACCGGATGCCTCCCTGCACGGACCTCCAGTTCGAAGTCCGTGTGGACCCGGGGACGGACGTATCCCCGACGTACGGCCACCTGCGCCAAAGCGGAGAGAACGTCCAAGCGGGCCATCCTCCCCCCTGCCTCCTGCAGGCGCTCCAGCTCCTCGGCCACCCGGCTGCGAACCTCCCGGAACAGACGGGTCTCCAGCTCCAGGATCCGCTCCTCGGCGCCGGTTATCTTCTCCTCCCACTCCTTCAGCTCGGGAGTGAAATACCGCTCGGCGTTGGCCAGGGTCTGCTTCCGCACATAGTCGTCGGGCACCCGTTCCAGGTTGGCCTTGGTCACCTCCAGGTAGTACCCGAAGACCTTGTTGAAACCCACCTTGAGGGATTGGATTCCCGTCCGCTCCCGCTCCCGGGCTTGAAGGGAGGCGATGAAGTCCCGGGCCCCGTTCCGTACCGAGCGGAGCTCGTCCAGCTCCTTCGAGTGCCCCTCCCTGATCACTCCCCCCTCCTGCAGGTTGGCAGGAGTGGCCGGGTCGATGGCTCCGTCCAGGAGATCCCGAACGTCGGCCAGGGCATCCCCGGCCCCGGCCAGCTCCCTCAGGAGGGGGCTCCCGGAGGACTCCAACAGCTCGCTGAAGCGAGGGAGAAGGGCCAAGGAACGGGCCAGGGCCATCAGGTCCCGGGGCTGGGCCCTCCCGGCCCCGACCTTTCCGGCCAACCGCTCCATATCCCCCATCTCCCCGAACAGACTCCGGATTTCCCGCCGAAGGGAGGGGTTCTCGTAGAGCTCCTCCACACCCTCCTGTCGGGTCCAGATCTCCTCGGCCGAAACCAGGGGCCGAAGGATCCACCGTCGCAACAGGCGAGCCCCCATAGCCGTCTCGGTCTCGTCCAGAACCGCTACGAGCGTTCCCCCTTCCTCGCCGGCCCGGAGGGGTTCCACCAGCTCCAGATTCCGCCGGGTCATCTCGTCCAGGACCATCTCTCGTCCCGGGCGGACGATTCCGGGAAATTGGAGATGCTCGATCCCGGAGGGCTGAATCTCGCCCACATACGCCAGGAGCCCACCCCCGGCCCGGACCAGGAGTTCGTCCCCGGGCTGGAAACCCAGGCCCTCCAGGTTCAGAACGCCATAGCTCCTCAGGAGCTCGTCCCGGGCGATTTCCTCGTCGAAAATCCATTCATCCCGGAGCGTCCGCGTGACCGGACCGAGCCCGTTTTCACCTCCTTCCGATCCCGGGAGCCGGAGGTTCTCCATGGGCCGGGGGAGGAGAAGCTCCGACGGCTCCAGACGGCCCAGCTCGGGTCCAAGGTCCCCGTGTCGGAGCTCCTGGAGGAGAAGCTCCCCGGTGGAGAGATCCAGGGCCGCCGATCCGAAGCATCCCTCCTCGGGCCCGGAACAGAGGGCCACGAGAAAGTTGTTCCGTTCCGCATCCAGGAGTGAGTCGTGGAGGACCGTTCCGGGGGTGACCGTTTCCACCACCTCCCGACGAACGATCCCCTTCGCCTCTTCCGGATCCTCCACCTGGTCGCAGATGGCCGCCCGCCGTCCCGCGCGAACCAGCCGGGAAAGGTACTCGTCCAAGGCTTTGGCCGGGACGCCGGCCATGGGGACTTCGGCCGCCGCGCCGTTGTTCCGGGAGGTGAGGGTGAGGCCTAGGAGTCGGGCTCCCTCCTTGGCGTCGTCGTGGAAGAGCTCGTAGAAGTCGCCCACCCGGAAAAAGATCAGCGCGTCCCTGTGCCGGGACTTCACCTCCCGCCACTGCTGCATGAGGGGGGTCTCGTCCACAGTGGTCATACCGGGTCGGGCGCTTCCGAAAAGGTGATGGACCGGGACTCTCGGCGGACCGGGTCGGCTGAACGATAGGCCGGGGGCGCAGGTGAATCAACAGCCCCGGAAGGCCCCTGTGGCCCGACCATCAGGAGCCCCTCGCTCCCATCAGGAGTCCCTCCCACCTGAGCCCCGACCCGCTGGCGTCACCAGAGCGAAGAAGAGCGCTCCCCCCAGGAAGAACTGGCTGAACTCGAGGATGAAACCCTCCAACGTCCTCCGCTCTTCCGGTGTGACGAAGGAACTCACGAGAGTGAGGATCACCGCCAGTGACAGCCCGAACCGGAAGGCGCGCCGGCCACGGCTCCCTTCCACGGGCGTCATGAGAAGCGCGGCGGGCAAGCTCGCGGCGCCGGCGAGAGCGGTCAGGGGAAGGGCTTCCGGGGGGACCCCGTGGACCCATCCCCAGAGGAGTCCGGCCGCGGCCCCGACACCTCCCACGACCCAGAGGAGAAGGGGGGGATATGGAATCACCTCAGCCACGATCCGTCCCT
>SKSR01000332.1 GCA_007122885.1 Gemmatimonadota bacterium | reverse complement strand
GTGAGGATCGACGCCCGCCCAGGCCGCCTGTACGAAGGGACGAGCCTGGCTCATGAGGCGGCGGCGATCCACCCGGATGGATCGGTGCGGCCCGCCGATGCCGCGGAGGTTCGGTGGTCCAGCTCGGACCCCTCGGTGGCCCGGGTGGACCGCTTCGGCCACGTGACCGCCGAAGGGACCGGCAGCGTGGAGATCGTGGCCGAGGTGGAGGGCACGGAGGGACGGGTCCGCTACGATGTGGAGCCGTTCCCCGCCGAGCGCCTGGTCATCGATGGAGGAGCCGAGCAGGCCCGGGCCGGTGATGTCCTCCAGTTCACGGCCCGGGCCTATGGCGCCGACGGAGAGGAGGTGGACGACCTTCCCATCCGCTGGAGCCACACCTTCATTCCCCACGACAGTGTGGGGCCCCACGCAGGGGGGTCGGGACTCACCGGGGACGGAAGCTTCGTCGGGGAGCTTCCGGGCCGCTACACGGTCATCGCCCACGCAGGGAGGCTCACCGCCGAGCACAACGTGGAGGTGACCCCGCGAGGCGTCATCGAGCCCGTGGAGTTCGTAGGACAGGGGAGGGTGGCGGACCAGCACACCTCGGACCTCTGGGTCTGGGAGGGCGTGGACGGGCGGGACTACGCCATCACGGGGACCTGGGGGGCTGACGGATACGCCTTCATCTGGGACGTGACGGATCCGGCGAACATCGTGAAGACGGACTCGATCCAGGTGGACGCCCGGACGGTGAACGACGTGAAGGTCTCCCCGGACGGCCGCTACGCCACCATGACCCGGGAGGGGGCCTCGGACCGGCGGAACGGGCTGGTGATCCTGGATCTGGCGGAACCGGCCCACCCCGTTATCGCCGCCGAGTTCGACGAGGGCCTCACCGGAGGGGTCCACAACGCCTTCCCCACCGAGGACCATGTCTTCGCCCTCTCCGGCGGGGAGAAGTATCTGATCATCGACGTGACGGACATCTACGAGCCCCGCTACGTGAGCGAGTTCGAGTACCCGGGAGCCCGCATCCACGATGTATGGGTGAAGGACGGGATCGCCTACTCGGCCCAGAGGCCCGTGGGGGGAGTCATGGTGGATGTGGGAGACGGTCGGTGGGGCGGCTCGCCGGAGAACCCACAGCTCATCGGTACCACGGGGCCCATGCCCGAAGGAGGCGGCGCTCACGGGGTCTACCCGTACTACCAGGAGAGCGAGGACCGGATGCTCCTCTTCCTGGGCGACGAGATCCTCAACCGGGAAGGCCGGGCCTGGGGACACGGCCAGGGCCGCACCCTTCAGGTGGACCCGTACGATCCAGAGACCGGGGAAGGGGGCACTCCTTCCATCTCCGCCGGGTACCTGCACATCCTGGACGTGACCGATCCGGAGGAGCCCGAGATCCTGGCCCGCTACCACGTTCCCGAATACGGGACCCACAACACCTGGGTGGAGGACGACATCCTCTACCAAGCGTACTGGGAAGGCGGTGTGCGGATGGTGGACCTCTCCGGGGAGCTCAAGGGGAATCTGTACACCCAGGACCGGGAGATCGCCGTCTTCAAGTCCTGGGATCCGGCGGGCTACATCGCCAACGCCCCCTTCGTCTGGAGCGCCATGCCGTTCAAGGACCACATCTTCTTCTCGGACTACAACAGCGGGTTGTGGGCTGTGGAGCTGACTCCGGAAGACCCGCTCGTGCCGTGAGCCGGTGGAACGGAGAACGAACCTGAATCGAGGCGAGAGGCGACGAGAGGGAAGGTGACCGAGTCATGGTGAAGCGTAGCTGGAAGTCGGCGTTCGAGGTGATCACGCTCATGCTCGTCGGTGGTTTCGTCCTGGGAGCCGCAGGTGGGGTGTCCGGGCCCGAGAAGGAGGTCCGGGCGGAGGTGGACGAGCCCGCGGCCACGTACTGGGTGTACGTCCTGGCCGAATCGGCGGACCGGATCCATCGGATCCGTTTCGGCCCCGAGGGGGCCCAGGTGGAGAACACGGCCCCCATCGGCATGTTTCCCGTGACCATGGAGGGGCCCCACGGCATCCAGGTCTCTCCTGACGGAGAGCACTTCTACGTGACGACGGGCCATGGAGTCCCCGACGGGATGTTCTGGAAGTACCGGGTCGGGGACGACGAGCCGGTGAGCGAGCCCATCGGTCTGGGCCGTTTTCCGGCGACCGTGGACCTCACTCCGGACGGACTCTACGGCTTCGTGGCCAACTTCAACCTCCACGGGGCCATGGTCCCCTCGAGCATCTCCACCATCTACCTCCCCACCATGGAGGAGATCGCCCGGACCGAGACCTGCACCATGCCCCACGGGAGCCGCGTGAGCCCGGACGGCCAGCACCACTACTCCGTCTGCATGATGGACGACCAGCTCGTGGAGATCAGTACCCTGGACTTCCAGGTGAGCCGTCGCTTCTCCGTGGTGCAGGGGGAAGAGGGCCCCATCGAGGTGGAGCCGCGGGTGGCCGAGGGAGAGGACGGCCCCCATCCGGAGCCGGGACAGGAGCCCCACGATCACCACGATCATCCGGGCCACCCGGACGGGGAGGATTTGCCGGATCCGGCAGATCGGCACGAGCACGACCCGGCCGGTGAAGGCGCCCACGGCTCCACCTGCACCCCCACGTGGGCGGACACGGACCCCTCCGGTGGGCGAATCTACGTGGCGTGCAGCGCCACCGACGAGATCCTGGAGATCGACCGGGAGGAATGGACCCTGCTCAGGCGCTTCGCCACCGAGCGGGGGCCCTACAACCTGGAGGTGGCCGCGGACGAGCGGACTCTGGTGGTGACCCTCAAGCAGGGCAACGGGGTCCAGTTCTTCGATCTGGAGAGCGGGGAAAGCCTGGCCGTCCGGGACTCCTCCATCGATGTGACCCACGGGGTCGTCACCACACCGGACGGCCGCTACGCCTTCGTGAGTGTGGAGGGGCGGGGCGGTGAGCCCGGAAAGGTGGACATCTACGACCTCCGCACCTTCGAGCAGGTGGAGTCGGTGGAGGTCCGCCAGCAGGCGGCGGGGATCGCGTTTTTGAGGATGGAGGGGGGAGGCTAGGGGGCCGAGGCCGCCTGAACGGCCCAACGTCCGCTGGCGGGCCGGGGGGGGCGAGCCCGAGGTGGAGTGGTGTGATGAGGGACGGTGCCCCGACCGCCTCTCTCTGGACCGGGGGACAGGGACGAAGGGAAGTTCCGGTGAGCACCGTAGGCCGGCAGGAGCCAGGTGCGGCCCCCGGCGTGCTGAGACATCCGACCCCTTCGGGCCATGCTATGCGTGCTCCGGCGCGGCACCTTTCGGTGTTTCCACCCCCGTGAGCGTCCGCGCGCGTTCCACACCCTCGTCATTCTCGTCCGATAGATCGTGCTCGGATCCCCCGGCTGCGGCTCGTCCAGGGGTTCGTCGATACCCCGCTCCAAGAACCGGGACCGCCGCTTTCCCTCCTCGGACTGGGGGGCGTGGAACGCCTCGGCCGCCCTTCGTGAAGGGGGGCTCACCCAACCTGTGAGGCCCCCGGGCGTGGGCTTCCCCACGGCCGGGCCTCGTCATTCACACGCGTGGCTCTCTCGTCAGCCTCCCACTAGGTCCACTTCGCCGGGTTCGCGGGGGATAGTAGTAGCCGATAGCGGGTCGTGTTTACTCGATGTATCGGAACCTGACCCCGGCCAGCCCCGGGTGATATCGGCGGACCCACGGAGTCGGGCTCCAGAACCTGACGTCAGCATAGACCTCATACGGAATCCATCATGGAAGAACTCATCATTCGGTCTTTGCAGGGCCGGGTGACCCTCGAAGAGCAAGAACGCCTCCAACGTTGGAGGGAGCGGTCCCCTACGAACGAGCATCAATACCAGCAGATCGCGAAGCTCTGGGCCCTTGCGGGCCGGGTCGGGCCGAGCGCTCATCGGCCTGAGCCTCCGGATGTCGCGCTTCTGCTCGAACGGGTTCCGGAAGTCGATGGTTGGGGAGCTGATCCATCGGAGGGTTCGGTCATGGGGTGGCGGACCTCCTCGACTTCCAGGCCGGCTCCCTCCCGCCGGTTTCCTCGGTTGCTGGGTGAGGTGTTGAAGGCGGCCGCCGTAGCTGCAGTTCTGGTTTCCGGAGGTTACGCCCTGGGTCAGGTCCTGGGAGGGCCTGAGCGGCCCGAGTCGATTCTTGCCGGTGGCGAGATCGTCACAGGGCCCCAGGAGATGGTCACGCTCACCCTGGGTGATGGAAGCAGCGTCCGTCTGGGCCCTCAGAGTGAGCTCCGCCTCAGCCAGGATGGGAAGGAGCGAGTCGTCTGGCTCAATGGGAGGGCGTTCTTCGGAGTGGAGGCGGACGCAGAGCGCACTTTTTCCGTCAGGACACCCTACGGGGAGGCAGCGGCCCTTGGGACACGCTTTGAGGTTCGCTCCGAGGACGATGCGTTCCGCGTCTTGGTCGTAGAGGGAAGCGTCCGCGTGTCTGCCGGAGAAGCTGAGGCCGAATTGAGCGAGGGGCACATGGGCGAAAGCTCCCGTGGCCACAGGCTCAGCACCCGGATTGTGGAAGACACCTTCGCTCAGCTGGACTGGATGGGGACGGTGCTGGTGTTCCAGGCCACCCCCTTTGGGAGAGCGATGCAAGAGGTAGAGCGGAGGTATGGTGTGGACGTTGTCGTTGAAGACCCGGCCCTCGCGGAGATCACCGTCACTGCCACGTTCACTGATCAGGACCTGGAGCAAGTGTTGTTGATCCTGTGTGAGGTGGTGGCCGCGGACTGTGCGTTGGAGGGCGACGTCGTGGAGGTCCGAGGGGGGGCGGCGAGTTCCCCTGGAATCGGATGGGACGGTCCGCGACATACCAAGGAAGAGCACCAAAGGGAGTAGTAGCGCCGTTCCCACGCTGGTTGGATTTGCCTCGTACCACGCATCCAGGAGGCCCCTGCTATGAAGTCGCTGGTCAGTTTTGGAATCTCACTTTTCGTGATCGCTACACTCGTGCTGCCGGCGACCGGTCATGCGGCTCAAGATGTGGGCAGCGCCGTGCTTGCTGGATCGACCCAGGGGTCTGAGTCCGCTCTTTCCGAGCCGGCCCGACTGCATGTGGAGGCTCTCCCACTCGACGATGCCCTGGCCGACCTGGAACACGCATCGGGAGTTCATATCGCCTACAGTCCTTCCTTCCTTCCGACCGATCGACGCGTCACCTGTGAGTGCATGGACGTGTCGGTCGAGGAGGCCCTTTCGAGACTGCTGGAAGGGGTTCCCTTCGAGACCGTCGAGGCCGGAGGCCAGGTGGTGATCCGCCGGAGCTGGCAGCCTCCTGAGTTGCGGTTGGCGGGTGGCGTGCAGCCACGGAGCGTGGAAAGGACCGCAAGAGTGGCGGTCCCGATCCGGCAGTCGCTGGGAGAGAGGGGGCGGGGAGCCCACAGCACCGGGGGGCCAGAGGGCCTGCGCCAGACGGGGACGATCACGGGTCAGGTGGTTGAAGAGGGATCGGGGCGACCCCTCGGCGCGGCCCAGCTACAGGTGCCGGAGCACGGGCTTGGTGCGCTAACGGACACCGAAGGGGTGTACCTGATCGAGGATGTTCCGGCTGGGGAGGCGTTGACAGTCCGAGTTCAGCTCTTGGGCTATACCACCGAGGAAGCGACGGTCCCGCTCGGACCCGGCGAAACGGTCACGGTCGACTTCGAGCTGCGGGAGGAGGCGCTGGGCCTGGACGAGATCGTGGTCACGGGCACGGGTCAGCCAACGGAGCGCCGTCGCCTGTCCGCCGACGTCGCGACAGTTGGGATGGCAGATATTCAGGAAGCTGCGGCCGGCAGCGTGACGGAACTTCTTCAGGGTCGGATTCCCGGAGCCCAGATAAGCGCGGTCTCAGG
>SKSR01000108.1 GCA_007122885.1 Gemmatimonadota bacterium | reverse complement strand
GTCACCGAGCGGCGCCGTCTCCCCCACCCTCACCACTGTGTTAAACCTAACGGTTCCACGAGTTCTCAGCATCCGCCCAGGGCTCGCCAGTCGCCGGGCATCCAGTCACCGGCTCCGCTCGACCGCATACTCCACCGCTCCGCGGAGGCCTTCCAGATACGGACCTTCCTCCAAGCCTTCCAGAAGCTCCCGTGCCCGCCCGGCGTATTCCTCCGCTTTGGCCCGGGCGTACTCCAATCCGCCGGCCTCCCGGACCCGGTTCACCACTTCTTCGATCTCCGCATCGGTGGCCTCCACCCGGGTGAAGAAGCGTTTGATGTGCTCCCGTAGCTCCACCGGGCCGTTGGCCAAGGCGCCCACCAGGGGCAGGGTCACTTTCCGCTCCCGGAGGTCGTGGCCGGTAGGCTTCCCGGTCACCGCCTCCGAGCCGGTGTAATCGAGGAGGTCGTCGGCGATCTGGAACGCCATCCCCAGGTGGTGTCCGAAGCGGGCCATCCGGTCCCGATACTCATCGCCGCCGGGAAGGGCCCCCAGCTCGCAGGCGGCCTGCATGAGCGACGCCGTCTTGCAGGCGATGAGTTGATAGTAGTCCTCCTCGGAGAAGTCCAGGGCATCGTGGGAGGTGAGTTGGCGCATCTCACCCTGGCTCATGGCGTTGGAGGCTCGCGCCAGCGCCCGGACCGCCTCCATGTCCCCCAGCCGGGCCAATTCCATGACGGAGCGGCTGTAGAGGTAGTCTCCCATGATGATGGCCACCTGGTGCGTCCAGAGGGAGTTCACCGTGGGAAGGCCCCGCCTCAGAACCGAGTGGTCCACCGCATCGTCGTGGACCAGGGTGGCCAGGTGGATGAGCTCCACCACGGCCCCCAGGGAGACCGCCTCTTCCCGAGGCCCGTCCGTGAGACCGTCCACCAAGAGGACCAGGGTGGGTCGAAAGAGCTTGCCTCTCATGAGGAGGAGATACTCGTTCACCTCCTCGAGCATGTGGAAGTCCGAGACCACGATCCGACGAATCTCCTCCAGAACCCGGTCCAGCCGCTCCTGGACCGGAACCTGGATCTGGCTGAGATCGGGCGGGGCCTCGCCCAGTAGGGGCTGGGGATTCGTCATGAAGAGGATCGGGGCCAGGGGTGGTGCCGCGGACCGTGGGCCCGGGCGCTGGGGAGCACGGCTCAGCGCAACCGTCGGAGCCGCTCCGTTACGTCCAAAAAGTTGATGTCCAGGGAGAAGACCTTTTCGTAGAACTCCCTTGCCTCCTCCGTGTTCCCGAGCTGTTCCAGCCCGTTCGCCAGATAATAGTAGATCCCCACCAGGTCGTCCTCCACCTGATAGGGGGCTTCCAACGCCCGCCGCAGGGTCCGAACGGCCATCTTGGGCTTGCCCTTCTCGAGGAAGCACTGGCCCAGCATCTCGAAGGCGGCCAGGTCCCGGCTGTCCACCCGGAGCGCCTCCTGAAACTCGGCGATGGCCTCGTCCAACAGCCCCATCTCCTTGTAGGCGGTACCCAGATCGTAGTGCGCCTTTCCATCCTCGCCGGCCAGGTTCTCGGCCACCTTCTCCTTGAACTGATCCAGCATGCGGGCGAAGTCGGCGTCCTCGTCCCCGCTGGGCTCTTCCGCCGAGACGACCCAACGGGTGGACTTCTCCCCCTCGTCCAGGACCAGGGCACCCAGGTCCACGTACTCCTCGGACCCTCCCCCATCACCCTCCGTCGCCGCCGGGCTCGCCGGGGACTCCGACTTCGCCCCCGCCTCCTCTTCCTCCCATGGAGCGCCTTCGGCCGCCTCCCCTGACGCTGGTTGTTCCTCCAGGCCCAGGACGGCCCTGGCCGTCGGGTTCTCCGGATCCACCTCCAGGATCTGCCGGTAGACGGTCCGCGCCCGCGCCCGCTCCCCTCGCCGAACGAGAAGGTCCGCCATCTGGAGGAAGGCGGGAACCAATCCACTCCGCTCCGGGGCCTGGTAGGCGTACTCCACCATCCGCTGGTGGTGGTCCAGCTCGTCGGGATCGTGAGAAATGAGGGTCCGAACCACCGCCATGGCTCCCTCGATCCTCCCCTGAGCGGCCATCTCCTGGTGGGCCCCCTCCAGGGCCGCCAGGCCTTCCTCCCTCCGACCCTCCTCCAGGAGGCGCTCCCCCCGGTTCCGCCACTCGTCCGGATCGGCGAGTTCAGGCCCCGTAGGCTCGGTGGGTTCAGCAGGTCCGGTGGTGGACTCGGACTCCGGCGTGTCCAACGCCGCCGGAGGGGACTCAGCCGAGAGGAACTCAGCCGATTCGGGCGACTCGGGCTCGGGCTCCTCCCCCTCGGTCCCTGCCTCCACGGAGAGTTCCAGGTCGGCTCCATCGGCGGGCTCGTCCAGGGAGACCTCGGCCGCCGGCTCGGCCTCTTCCGGCTCGGACTCCTCGGGCTCCGAGAGCTCCAGTCCGAAGGAGAGGTCCTCTTCGGCGTCTTCTTCTTCCCCTTCCTCTACGTCCTCGAGCCCGAAGGTGGGCAGGGGCTCCGGGTCTTCCTCCTCCCCCAGGTCCATGAGGGGGAGCGGCTCCCCTTCGTCCTCGTCTTCCTCCCCCTCCTCCTCGACGGTTCCGACAGCTTCTTCGGTGAACTCCAGGCCGAAATCCTCGTCCGGCTCCGGTGCGCCCGAAGAGACCTCCTCCTCCTCCCGGGTCGCCGCATCCTCCGGGAGCCCCTCTTCTTCCTCGGCCTCCTCCGAGTCCAGGGAGAAGTCGGAGAAGTCCAGATCCGAGCCCATAGGCTCCGCCGGCTCCTCCTCTTCCTCCTCGTCTTCCTCCTCGTCGTCCAGGCCTCCGATCTCGATTTCGCCCAGGTCGATCTCCGGGGCCTCCTCTTCCTCCTCCTCCTCGCCGTCCTCGTCCTCCCCGGGAACTTCCAGAACGGTGTGCTCCAGGCCCTCGAGACCGGTCGCGGCTCGCTCGGACGATTCGGCTGCCTCTTCCTCCTCCGGCGTCGGGGTCTCGGGGAGGGCCGCCGACGGGTCCATCTCCTGGATCTTGGCCCGAATGGCCTCGGCCTCCTCCTCGTTCCGCTGGACGCTGGGGTGCCGGTACGCCAGGCGAAGCTGCTCGACCGCTTCGTCGGTCCGGTCGTGGGCGTGAAGCTGGTCCGCCAGGAGCCTCCGTGTCTCCACATCGTCCGGAGCCAGCTCCACGAACTCGATAAGGGCCCGGAAGGCCTCCTCCAGCTCCCCCTTCGCCTTCACCATCTCGGCGTAGGTCAGGAAGTTCTGCCGAGCGTCGGTGAGGAAACCCTGGGAGCCCCGGACCTGGCCCATCCGCAGGAAGGCCTCCGGCCGATCCGGGTAGTTCCGGATCACTTTCCTGCAGATTGCGATGGCGTTGTTCGGGAGCTCGGCCTCCAAGTAGAGATCCACCGCCTCGTAGTAGCTCTCCAAGGCGCCGTCATGGTCGCCCACCCGGGTCTTCAGGTCCCCGACCCGATTGAAGAGAGGGATGTCCGGCTGCTCCTCCTCCCGGGTCCGCTCGAGAGCTCTTTCGTAGACGGCAAGGGCCTTGTCCCACTGCTCCTTCCGTTCGTGGGACCGGGCCTCCTCCTTGAGGGCGTCCAGACTCATGAGCCCTCCAGAACCGAATCCCGCCCGGAGAGGTGCCGGGCCACCCTTCGGGAGAGGAGTCGGCCCGGATCCGGATCCCTCAAAGCGAGTCGGTCCGCAGCGGCGGGAAGGAGGAGTTGGTCTGGAACCATGCCGATGACCTCCGTGCCTGTGACCCGTCCACCCTCGTCCTCGATCCGATCCTCGATCATCCGAAAAAGATGGAAGGGATCGGTCCGGTCCAGGTCCTCCACGTTCATGGAAACCTGCATGCGTCCCTGCTCAGGGAGGACGAGCCCCAGGGCCCGGACGCCGGCCGGCCCGCCGTTCGTTTCCCGGAGGCTTCGGGCCACCCGTTCCACGGCATCTTCACCCACCCCCTCCACTTCCACGTTCCAGGCCAGAAGGAGCTCACGGGCCCCTACGCAGGTGGCTCCGGCGGTGGGGTGGAGCCCCCCTTCCCATCCCTGCGGAGCCAGGTCGGGCTGTCGGTCCGGGGGGACCTCCCCCGAGAGCCCTTCGAATCCCCCCTTCCGAACCTGGGCCAGGACTCTCCCGGGAGGGTCGGACGCATGCCCGTAGAAATAGACCGGCAAACCCAGTCGGGTCAGCTCCTCCCCGACCCGATGGGCGCTCTCCCGGGCATCCTCGAGGGTGAGCCCCTCGAGCGGGACGAAGGGGAGGACGTCCAGGGCCCCGACCCGGGGGTGGACGCCTTCGTGCTCCCGAAGATCGATCTCCTCCACGGCCACTCGGGCCGCGGCCACGGACGCGGCCTCCACGGTGGCCGGATCCCCCACGTAGGTGATCACGCTCCGGTGGTGGTCCGGGTCCGAAGACCAATCCAGGATCTCGGCTCCCGCCCCGGCGATGGCCTCCTTCAGCGCGGCCACCACGGCGGGATCCCTGCCCTCGCTGAAGTTGGGTACCGCTTCCAGGACGGGAATCATGGCCGGGAAGATAAAGAGGGTCCCACACCCGGACAAGCAAGGAAAAGGGCTTCGGAAAGGGCCAGGGGGTGGGCACGGCGGACCGGAGTCCGGACGGCCCGGACGGGGCGGGGTCGGCTCCCTCGGGCCGGCCCGGATCTTCGGGTGTTGGGGAAGTCTCCGGGCCGGGCGAAATCTCCGGGCCGGAAACCTCCCTCAGGGCAGGCCCGGCGCCGGAGCGAGTCGGGGATTGTCGGGCTGGAGCTGGTGGGCCCAATCCACGAGGGCTACCGGTCCCTCCTGGGAATAGCCCGTGTGCGCCACCCGGAGCGCCCCGTAGCGAACCCCGCCACCCTCTGCCGGCTTCCGGACCGCGTAGGTGTGCCCGGCCTCCACCTCCACGGGCGTGGTCACGTAGCCCGACTCCGGGGCCCGGTCCAGGTCCCGGCAGTCCGAAGGAGCCCCGGGTCCGCACCGGAGGGTCGTGGTGGGGAACGGCCCCGGGTGGACCTCCACGCCCGGGGCGGGCGCCAGGTGGAGGGAGCCGCCCTGGACCTGAAACCGCAGGTGGCGCTCCGGGGCGTCCCCATGGACCCGGGGATCCGCACCCCCGATCTCCGGGAAACGGAATCCCGCCCGATCCGGCCGGTCCTCGAATCCGTGGAGAAGCACTTCGGTGCCGTCGGGCCGGGGGGTTCCCGACGCGCCCTCGCTCAGGGCGCTCTCGTGGCCCTCCTCGTCCACCGAGCTCACCGCGTAGCTCCGGGTCTCGCCGTTCTCGGCCAGGAGATCCACGAAACCTTCCGAGTCCGTCTCTCCCACCAGATAGATCGCCTCACCCACCTCCTCCCAGACCCGGTAGTGCTGGAAGTCCTCCGCCTCTCGGGCCCGGTCGTCCCACCGGAGGTACAGAGCCCCGTCCAGAGCCACCACCTCCAGCCCCCCGGGAACCGGTGGAGGCACCGGCTCCGGCACGAACACCTCCACCGCGTAATCGGTGGGGGTTTCGGCGCCGGTATCGGGGGATAGGGCCGTTACGTAGTACTCGTAGGTGATCCCCGGCACCACGTTCCGGTCCGTGTAGGCGCAGAGCCCGTCCCTGCAGCTCGTCACCTCGGCGATGAGAAAGGAATCCCGGTCGTCCACCCTCCTCCCGTAGACCCGAAAGGGCTCGTCCCGCCACGCCGCGTCCATCTCCCACGAGAGGTGGACCGAGCCGCTGTGGTAGTACGCTTCCAGGGCTCGGGGCGGCGCCAGATCCTGACCCGGGCCGGCCACCTGGATCTCGTCGCAGGCGAGCAAGAACCCCAGGAGGAGAAGAGCGGGGGCGCGGGAGCGAAGGGTCATCGAAACTCCGGACAGG
>SKSR01000344.1 GCA_007122885.1 Gemmatimonadota bacterium | reverse complement strand
GGTGGTGCGGCCTCCTCGCCGAAACGCGTCGAAGAGCTCCGGCGCCGTCTCACTCTCCAATCCGATTCCCGTATCCTCCACCGCTACCTCCGCGTCCCCTTCGGATTCCTTCACACTCACCCGAACGCTTCCCCCCGAGGGCGTGTACTTTCGGGCGTTGTCCAGGAGGTTCCCCACTGCCTGCGCGACTCGGTGGGCGTCCCCGAAGAAGGGCGTCTCGTCTTCGGGGATGTCCATCGCCACCTCGAGCCCACTCTCCTCAATCTGGTCCCGGTGAGTGTCCACGGTCTCACGAACGAGGCGGCCCAGATCGAACGAGGTCTCTTTGAGGGGGAGCTCCCCCACCGTCAGGCGGGAGATGTCGAGGAGGTCCTCCACCAAACGGGCCACGTGATCGATTTGCCGGTTGGCGGACTGGAGAAGATCGTCCCTCTTCTCTTGCTCCAGGTCCCCTTGCAGGAGCGCGGCGATGGCGCTTCTAACGACCGAGAGGGGGTTGCGAAGCTCGTGGCCCAGCATGGCCAGGAACCAGTTCCGGTTTCGCGTCTCCTCCTCCTGCTGGAGCTCGCGCCGGCGTTGCTCTGTCACATCCCGTGCCAGGAGGAGGAGCCGCTTCTCGTCTTCCCGCTCGCTGGGGAGGATCCGGCCGGTGAAGGAATAGAGCCGCCGCCCGGTGCCGGGGAGGTCCACCTCGTTTTCGTACCCTTCGAACGACTTTTGCCGCGCGACGAGGATGCCCAGTTGTTGGAGAAGGTCCTTCTCCCCCTCGCCCCAGTTGCCGAGATCGCCGATCAGGCGCCCCTGGACCTCTGGCTTGGTGAGCCGCACGGCACTCAGGAAGGCATCGTTGCACAACACCACGCGTAGGTACGGGTCCAGCACCACCAACGGGTCCTGAACCGTGGCGATGACACCTTCCGCGAACCGTCTCTCCGCATCGAGCCGTCGTTCGCTCCGCTTGATCCGTGTCACGTCAGTGAACGTGAGCACCACGCCCTCGATCACGTCGGCCCCGGTCCGGTAGGGCGCGATCCGCAACGTGAGCCAGGCATCGTCCTCTTCGACGACCACCTCGGATTCGGCGGGCTCCAACGACTCGAGCACCTGGTCGATCATCTCGGACAGGTCCCCGTCCGAGAACCGATGCGTAAGGTCGTCGATGGGGCGGCCCTGGTCGGCGGGACGGATCCGGAAGAGGCGGGCGGCAGTGGGGGTGAAGCGCTGGACACGGCGCTGCTTGTCCAGGAAGAGCGTGGGGATTCCCGTGCTCCGGAAGAGGTTTTCGAGGTCCGCGTGAGCCCGATCCAGCTCTGCCACCTTCCCGTTGAGCTCGGCGTTTACCGTGTTGAGCTCCTCGTTGATCGAGAGCGCCTCCTCGGTGGAGGTCTGGAGCTCTTCATTGACCGACAGGAGTTCTTCGTTGGTCGACTGGAGCTCCTCGTTCGCGCTCTCGAGTTCCTCGATCGTCGCCTGGAGCCGGGCCCGGGTCTGGCGGAGCTCCTCCTCGAGCTCGGCGGCGGACGACTCCGCCGTGGCAGGCGGAGTCGCATCCGCTTCCAGGTCGGTGGGATGCGCCCGTTCCTGGAGGATGACGAGGAGCAGTCTCTTTCCCTCGGCGAACTGTGGGGCGGGACGGACCGTAAGGTCCAGGACGTGAACCCGCCTTCCGGCGACCATGCGGATACCGCTGCGTTCGACGGGGCTCCCGCTCTCCCGGGTCTCGCGAAGAGCGGAACGGAGGGGTTGTTGGAGCCCCGGAAGAGCCATGTCGATCAAGCGATTTCCACCCCTCGCGGCGGAGGGTTCGAAGTAGTGCCGGGTGGGGCCGAAGAGCTGTAGGACCTCGTCCTGCGGACTCACGAGCACCGCCGCTGGTCCGTAGTCGTCGAGGAGCGTCCGCTCGAGGGTGCGGCGCAGGTCCGCTCGAGGAGGTGCGGGCACCATTTCCCGCGGTCGGTCGGGTTGCCGGGATGGTTGGTGGAGCAGGTGGATGCTCCGCGTCCCGGGAACGGGAAGGGGCCCGGGGACCGTGGTCCGCCGGAAGATGCGGTGCTCCGGATCCACCGGGTCGAAGAGCTCCACGTGCTTCGTCAGGTTCTCCGCCCCGCCCAAAAAGAGGTAGCCCCCGGGTTCGAGCGCGTAGGCGAGCACTCGGAGAACCTGCTCCTGGGCGTGGGGCTCGAGGTAGATGAGCAAGTTCCGGCAACTGATCAGGTTCTGGCGGGAAAACGGTGGGTCGTGGAGCACGTTGTGCATCGCGAACACGATTCGGTCGCGGAGGCGCTTCGCCACCCGGTGATGCGCGTTCTCGGGCGCGAAGTACCGCTCCATACGCGCTGTGGAGATTTGATCGACGATGCCTGCCGGGTATAACCCGTCCCGCGCGAACGCGAGGCCGGTCTCGTTGATGTCCGTGGCGAAGATCGTGGCGTTCGGAGAATTGTGCAGGGTGGAGCTGTGTTCGTCGAAGAGAATGGCGAGGGAGTAGGCTTCCTCCCCCGTGGCGCAGCCGAGTACCCACGCCCGCACATCGCCTGCCGGGTCGTGCTCCTCGAAGAGCCGCGGCACCACCGTTCGAGAGAGCGCCGTCCACGACTCTGGATCGCGGAAGAACTCCGTGACCCCGATCATCAGGTCGTGGCTCAGGGCCTCCACTTCGGCTGGATTGCCGATCAGGGATCGCGCGTACTCCCCCGGATCTTCGAATCCGGCCAGGAGGAGTCTGCGTTGGACCCGCCGGGTGAGCGTGCCTCGCTTGTACTCCCCGAAGTCGTGTCCCGTCCGCTTCTTGAGGGTCTCCGCTATCTGACCGAGAACCGACTCGGGAACCTCCAACCCGTCGGTGATGGACGGCTCATTAGCCCACCTAGCGAGGACGTCGATCACCTTGTGTGCCAACTCCGCGGGGCCACCCTGGTAGTCCACGGTCCCTGCCCGGATCGCGCTCAGGGGCATTCCGTCGAAATCGGCACTGGTCGGGTCCTGGACCAGGGTCACGCCGCCGTGGTCCTTCACGGACCTGAGTCCCCTGGTTCCGTCCGAACCGGTACCCGAGAGAAGGATCCCGATCACCGCAGGACCGAACTCCTCCGCCAACGAGTGCAGGAAGTTGTCGATGACCGTACGGGTGGGCTCCCGGTCCTTTCCCCTCCGGAGACGGAGCACGCCCTCCTCCAGGGTGAGCGAGGCGCCCGGGGGGAGGAAAAGGATGGTGTCCGGCTCCAGGCGCATCCCGTCCTGAATCGGATGACGGGGCATCTTCGTGTCGTGCTTGAGAAGCTCCGGGGTGAGGCTGGGCTCGTCGGGAGCCAGATGCTGGAGCACCACGAAGCTCGCCCCACTATCGGAAGGCAGAGCGCGAAAGATCTCCCGGATGGGGTTCAGTCCTCCGGCCGATGCCCCGATCGCGACGATTCCGGTGGGATGTCTGGTCATCGTCCTGCGAGGTTGGTGAGGAGAGAGGTAGTGGCGATAATCGTTCGGTTTCGTGGGGCAATAGGAACGAGAAACCAATGTGAGCCGTGAAGGTTCGGACGGAAAGAGGATGAAACGGGGATGGATGGGGGTTTCGGAGGTCGCTCGGCAGTACCTCGTGGACGGGTGAGCAGCTCGCGTTGCAGGGAAGGGGGGTCTGTGTCGACCCACAGAGGATCGGCCATTCCGGCCAAAGGACCTGAATTCTCCGCTCCGCGAACGTCGCTTCGATGAGCCGCATCCCGGTGGGTCTCCGCTACATGGCCGCTGCAGCCTTCTCCTTTGCCCTCATGAGCCTCTTCGTGAAGGGAGCGGGGGAGCGTCTGCCTACCATGCAGGTGGTGCTGGCCCGCTCGGTGATCACCCTGGTCATCACGGTTTCCGTTCTCCGCCTCCGGGGCCTCACGCCATGGGGTACGGAGCGCCGCCTCCTGATTCTTCGGGGTGGGCTGGGCTTCGTGGCCCTCTCCTCCTTCTACTACGGGGTGATCCACCTCCCGTTGGCCGACGTAACCGTCATCCAGTACACGAACCCGGTCTTCACGGCGCTCCTGGCCGCCCTCTTCCTCTCCGAGCGGCTGGGGGGCCGGGAGGTGGCGTTGGTTCTGGCATCCCTGGGCGGGGTGGTCGTCATGGCTCGGCCCACCTTTCTATCCGGGGGGGCTCCGGCGTTGGATCCC
This sequence comes from Gemmatimonadota bacterium, assembly GCA_007122885.1. Classification (GTDB taxonomy): domain Bacteria; phylum Gemmatimonadota; class Gemmatimonadetes; order Longimicrobiales; family Gaopeijiaceae; genus SKSR01. The sequence continues at coordinate 1,708 of SKSR01000344.1, read as the reverse complement.
ATGGCGGTGTCCGTCGCCGTGGCCGGAGCCGTCTTCAGCGCAGCGGCGTACGTCACGGTCCGAAGGCTCGGACGGACCGAGGATCCGTGGGTGGTGGTCTTCTACTTCGCCCTCATCAGCACGGTGATGGCCACGCCCCTGGCCGCACCCGGATGGATTCAGCCCCGGGGATGGGAGTGGCTCCTCCTCCTGGGGGTGGGGATCACGACTCAGCTCGGCCAGGTGTTTCTCACCCAGGGACTCCAGAGGGAGCGGGCCGGCCGGGCCATGGCGGTGGGCTATCTCCAGATCGTCTTCGCCGCCGTCTGGGGATTCCTCTTCTACCACGAGATTCCGGATCGCTGGTCCCTTACCGGCGCGCTGGTAATCGTGGGGTGCACGTACCTCATCGCCCGGATCCGGCGAGGGGCGGAGGAGCGGAAGTGACGCTTCGATCGCATCTTGTCCCCGAAGCTCGGGGCGCCTCCCCCTGAACGCCTGGAAAGGTCGGGGGTAGTCGGGCCCGAGGATCGAGCGTCCCCGGCCGGGACCACATGCGCCCGGACCGGGCTCGCGGAGTTGCCCCAATCCCGGAGAACCATGCGAAGAACACGTACACCAGCCCTCGTCCTGACCCTGGCTTTCGTACCGGCCTTCCTTCTGGCGGGGTGCGAGGAGCCCGCTCCCGAGGAGCCCGAGGGAGAAGTGGTCCCCGGAACCGAGCTCCCGGAGACCGGAGAGCCGGAAGCCTTCCTGCCCCAGCTTTTCGATGGAGATGGGGAGGCCCGACGCATCGCACTGGCTCCGGACAACGACGAGCTTTTCGTCCAGTATCGACCCGGGCCCGACTCGGAGCCGAGCCTCCACACTTCCCGGTGGGACCCGGAGACGGAGACGTGGAGCCCCTTGGAGCCGGCGACCATCGTGGAGGAGGGTGAGGAGGACCTTTCCCCGTTCGTATCGCACGACGGCCAGTACCTCCTCTTTTCGTCCCGGAGGGGGCACGAGGAGGCGCAGATTGCCGACGAGAGCATCTGGACCACCCGGTGGGACCCAGCCGAGGAAGACTGGATGGAGCCGTGGCCCCTTCCGGCGGTGAACACCGTCAGCTGGGACGGGGCCCCGTCCCTGGCCGCCAACGCGAACCTCTACTTCAGCTCCTTCCGTGAGGGCCCGGCGGCCGGTCGGGACATCTACATGGCACCCTTCGTGGACGCGAGCTGGGAGCTCCCCGAGCCGCTGCAGGGGGAAGTGAACACCAGCTCGGACGAAGTGGATCCGTGGATCTCCCTGGAGGAGGAGTTCATCCTCTTCGCGTCGGATCGGGAGGGTCAACTGGACCTGTACGTTTCCTACCGGGACGATGCCACGGGGGAGTGGAGCGAGGCCGAGCCCTTGGAGGCTTTGAACACGGAGGCGGACGAACACTCGCCCACCCTCTCGCCCCGGGAGGAGTTCCTCTTCTTCAATCGGGACAATGAGATCCTCTGGCTTCCCATCGAGGAGTCCGGGATCGACCTGGGCGAGGAGGAGCCCGCTGCCGATCAGGAGGCCCCTGCGGGAGCCCAGTAGAGCGAAAGCTCCCCGCCTTGCGGGAAGAATGCGGGAAGGATGATGGAGGGCGTCGTCGGGCCAGGTCACGGCGGCGCCCTCGTCGCTTCCGGCTCGCGGGCGCTTGGGGCCGTTCGCTTCCCCGAGGACCTCGGCTTCCCCGAAAAACCCCGCTTCC
>SKSR01000175.1 GCA_007122885.1 Gemmatimonadota bacterium | reverse complement strand
GGGGCGGTTCCCGCGTTCCGTTCGTGCATCTCGGCCTCTTGGTGGACCGCTTCCGTTCCACTCATCTCGGTCACCTCTTTGGTACACGGCGGTTTCACATGCCTCGTTCTCTTTCGGCCCGCGGGACCGTCAGGCGCAGCAACTCAGCTTGCTCACATCTTTGGAAACGGTCTGAGCCGCCAGCTTGAGGCCCTCGGCCCAGGTCAGGTACGGGTGGAGGGTTTCCGTCAGGTCGTCTACCGTCAGGCCCTTCCGGACGGCCAGGGTGGCCGCACCCAGGAGCTCGGCGGCGTTGGGGGCCACGGCCTGGAACCCCAGGAGGCGACCGGAGCCTTCCTCCGCCACCACCCGTAGCCAGCCCCGCCTTTCGTGCTCCACGGCGGCCCGGGGTAGGTGAGCCAGGTCCAGCGTTCCTGTATCCACCGAGTGCCCCTGGGCCTCCGCTTCTTCCCGGTTCATCCCCACGGCGGCCACTTGGGGGGAGGTGAAGACGACCCGAGGCACCGCTCGCAGATCCAGGGTCTCGCCCATCCCTTCCAGCGCGTTGGCCGCTGCCGTCCGGCCCGCCGACGCGGCCACGTACACGAATCCCGGAAGGCCCGCCACCTCCCCGGCGGCGTATACGGAGGGGTGGCTCGTTCGAAGTCCCTCGTCCACCTGAACGAACCCTCGTTCGTCCACCTCGATGCCCGCCGCCTCCAGGTTCATATCAGAGATGTTCGCCCGTCGGCCGGTGGCCACCAGGATCCGGTCCGCCCGAATCTCCTCTTCCCGGTCTTCCAGGCGTACATACAGCTTTACCTGGCCCCCGTCTCGAACCACCCGGCTGGTTCCCGCTCCCGTTTCGATCCGGAGCCCTTCGGCCTCCAGGGCTTCCCGAGCCGTCGAAGCCGCGTCCGCGTCCTCCAGGGGGAGGAGCCGGGGCGCCAGCTCGAGGACGGTGACCCGGCTTCCGAAGCGTGCGAAGGTCTGACCCAGCTCCAGGCCCACCGCGCTCCCGCCCAGTACCACCAGGGACTCCGGCACCTCCTCCAGTTCCATGGCCGTGGTGCTGTCCAGGGGCTCCACGTCTTCCAGGCCGGGGATGGGTGGGCTCCAGGGAGAGGTGCCCGTGGCGATGACCACGCGGTTGGCCCGGATCCGGGCGCCATCCACCTCCACTCCCCGGCCATCGGAGGTGAACCGAGCCCTGCCGCGGCGGAGCGTGATCTGCGGGTACGCATCCAGGACATCCCGGTACTTCACCTGACGAAGCTCCTCCACGAGCTTCCGCTTCGCCTCCACCACTTCCCGCCAATCCACAGGGGGATCGGTGGGTCCGATGCCCGGAAAGCCGCTCCGCGCCCGATGCATGTGCTCCGCTGCGGCGATCAGGTTCTTCGAGGGGATGCAGCCCACGTTCACGCAAGTCCCCCCCAGGGTCCCCGACTCGACCACGGTCACCGTCCGACCCAGCTCGGCCCCCCGGATCGCCGCCGCCATCCCGGCCGAACCGGACCCGATGACCAGCAGATCCGGACCCGGGCCGCCGGCGTCCGGGTCGCCTTTCCCCTGAGAGGAATCCGGCCCTTTCCCGGCCCGGGCCCTTCCTCCGCCCGTGGTCCCGAGGCTTCCTCCCGCCTCCGTCTCCTCCGCCCGGTAGCCGGCCTTCTCCAGAGCGGAGAGAACCGTCTCCAGCCGACCTCCGTCGGCGAACCGGACGCGGCCTCGCCCCTCGAGGTAGTTCACGTCAGCCCCTTCCACCTCCGGCACGTTCTCCAACGCTTTCGTGACCGAGCGGGCGCAGGCCTCACAGGTCATCCCGTCGATCCTCAGGTAAATGCTCTTCATCGCTTTCCTTCCCGGCGTTGCCGTGATTCCCCGAGGTGGAAAAATCCACACCCGATCGCTCCTCCTCCGTTTCTCTTTAGCTCGCTCGGTGGGCTCGCGTCACCGGGGGTGGCGGAGGAAGGAGGTTCCACACGGAAGCTCCGACCAGGAGCGCGGCCGCAGGCCAGATGAGCCAGGGGCCGGCGAAGATCCCCGCGGCCATCCCCACCGCTGCGGCGATGCCCAGCCAGAGCGGTCTCCGATCTCCTTTGCGGCGGGCGCCTTGGATCAGGGCCCAGATCGCCACTCCAAGCGCTGCGGCCAAGAGTGGAAGCAGGATCAGATCGTTGATGAGAAACCCTGCACCGACGGCGCTCAGGAGCCCCAGCGCTCCTGGCGCTCCCGCGCAGCAGAGGGCCGCGAAGGTTCCCGCCAGGGATCCTCCCGGGCCGGCCATCGCTTGGGTCCACTTCATAATGGATCAGCCCCTCCATTGACATCGGGTGATCGGGCAGCGCCTCCACCCGTTTGCTGCCATGCGTTTCTCGGGCTCCCCCTTGGCCATGAGGCCCCTCGGGGGTGGTTCGGCTCCCCGTCCCGCCAGCCCGCACGATCAACGCTAATCCCTGTACCATGGTATAGAGTCAAGGGGAGGGGACGAGGGGTCCTGCCGGAGGTGTGCGGAGGTCGTCAGCCGGAGAGGTCCGGCCGATAGGGGTGGTGTTCCTGCGGCGCCCGGGGTGGTATGGCCCACCGGAGGAGGAAAGGGAGGGGGAGGCTCGGCCGCGAGGGCCGACCAGCGCTTCCCACAAATCCATCGCCGCTTTCACTTCGCCGGGCCGGGATCCTCCAAGGCATGGAGGATCGGGCAGCCCTCCATTCGGTTCCCGTCTCGGCACGCGGCCAGGAGGTCGTACAGGACCTCCTCCATCCGTCGGAGCTCCCCGATCTTCCGTTGGACTTCCTCCAACTTTCTCCCGGTCCGGGCCTCCACCGCCGAGCACTGGTGGGGGTCCTCCACCCGAAGGTCCAACAGTTCCTCGATCTCGCTGAGCGTGAACCCCAGGTTCTGGGCCCGTTGGATGAACCGGATCCGTTCCACCACCTGGGGCTCGTAGCTCCGGTAGCCGGCGTCGGTCCTGGGGGGCTCTTCCAGGAGGCCGCGTCGCTCGTAGTAGCGGACCGTCTGGACGTTCACGCCGGCGGCTCGAGCCACTTCTCCGATCTTCATGGCACGACCTGGGAAACGTTCATTTCCGCCACCGGTTCAGCAGCAGGCCGCCGAATCCCCTTCTTCGCCTTGCACCGCGGTCTCCGTGGGCCCGCAATCGAAGAGGCCGAAGTGGACGGACCGGTCACCCTGGACCTGGAAGTGGGGCGCGTAACGGGTGGCGGAGAGCATCAGGGCCGTGTTCCCGCACACCGGCACGGGGCGGCCCGTTTCGAAGCGGTGGTGATCGTCCAGCTCGAATGCGTGGGGGTGGCCCGGCACCGTTCCCCGGTATGTGGCCAACTGCCCGAAGTCCTCGCAGCGGTCTTCCAGGTCCAGTTTGAAGGCACGGAACGTCCGGGAGGTGAAGCGGACCATCCCGATCTTCCGTTCGATTTCCGGGTCGACCAGAGACACGGGAGAGTTGGAAACCTGTCGAACGTCGGCGCAGCCCACGTCCTGGAGGATCCGCCGGAAGTCCTCCGTATAGAGGGCTCCCGCCAGGCACTCCCCCATGAGGACCGGGTCGTCCATCAGGTGGGACGGGATACGTCGGTCGGAGAAGACGTCGGAGAAGTAGAGCTCCCCTCCGGGCTTGAGCACCCGAAAGACCTGGGAGAAGAGCCGGGCTTTGTCCGGAGAGAGGTTGAAGACGCAGTTGGAGACCACCAGATCCACGGACTCGTCCTCGATTCCCGCCCCGGTGAGGTCCTCCATGTAGCCTTGGAGGAACTCCGTGTTCGGATGGCCGAACCCGAACTGCTCCGCGTGCCACTCCTGGTGTCGGCGGGCCACCTCGAGCTGTTCGGGGGTCATGTCCAACCCGATGACCCGTCCGTTCTCGCCCACGAGCTTGGCGAGCATGTAGGCGTCCTGGCCGCTTCCGCACCCCAGGTCCAGGACCGTGAGTCCTTCCACGGCCGGGGGGATGGGCACGCCGCACCCGTAGAAGCGCTCCCGCACTTCCGGGTGGACCTCCCGGAGGAGCTCCCGGAGATCCGCGGGTAAGGCGTCCGGTGCGCAGCACGCTCCCGTTTTCAGATCCCCGCTCGACTGGAGGACCGTGCCGTAGTAATGGCGAATATCTTCCAACGTGTTTTCCGCGACCGTCATCTTCGTTCCTCCGTTCATGTGCCTGTTCTCTCGAGGTTGAGCTCGGACGGTTCCGAGAGTACCGGGCCGTCGCCGGCCGGCTCCAGGAGATAGTCCCGGGTCACCTTCCGTTCCGGGTGAGCGAACACCCGGGCGGCAGGTCCCTCCTCCACGATCCGCGCTCCCTGCTCCATTCCCCAGAGGAGCGCCACATGGTCCGAAAGCCGTCTGGCCTGGGCCAGGTCGTGGGTGACGATTACCACCGTGTAGCGATCGCAAAGGGAGGCAATCAACTCCTCCACGACCCGGGAGGCTTTGGGATCCAGGTTGCTCGTCGGTTCGTCCATGAGGAGGAGCTCCGGCTCCAGGGCCAGGGCCCGGGCGATGCACAGCCGCTGTTGCTGGCCCCCGGACAGCTCCATGGCCGGTGCGTCCAGCCTCTCCTCCACTTCGTCCCACAGCCCGACGGCCCGCAGGGCTTCCTCCCACCGGGACCGCCGGACGTTCCGGTCCCGGACTCCGTGTTCGGTCAGGGGAAGCTCCAGGTTTCGCCGAATGGAGAGGGGAAAGGGATTGGGGTTCTGGAAGACCATGCCCACACGCCGGCGCAGGTGGGCCACATTCACGTCGGCCCCCAGAACGTCCCTCCCCCCGATCTCCACTCGGCCCCGGACCCGGCAGTCGGGAACCAGGTCGATGAGTCGGTTCAGGGCGGACAGAAGCGTGCTCTTTCCGGCTCCGGACGGTCCCAGAACGGTCGTGACCCGGTTCTCCGGCACGTCCAGGTCCACCCCGTCCAGGACCGGTGTGGATCCGTAGCGAACGCTCAGTCCTCGTACCCTGGCCGCGTAGCCTACCGTCATTGCAAGAGCCTCCTTCGCGGTGTGCTCCTGTCTCCGATCCAGAAGGTGAGGGTGTTGAGGCCCACCAAGATCGCCATGAGCACGAATGCCGAAGCAAACGCCATGGGTTCCCCTCCGGGAACGTGCATGGCCAGGTCGTAGATGTGCACCGAGAGCGAACGACCGGACTCCAGGAGCGACCCCGGCATCCGCAGCCCGTATCCGCTCGTGAAGAGGAGTGCCGCCGTCTCCGCCAGGGCCCGGCCGATCCCCAGGACGAGGCCCACCATGAGGGCGGGGGCGGCCACGGGGAGGAGGATCCGGAAGAGCGTCGTCGTTTGGGAAAGCCCCAGAGCCGCCGCGCCCAGGCGGTATTCCTGGGGAACCGACCGAAGACCCGCTTCCGTGGTTCGGATAACGAGGGGAAGGATCATACATGCCAGTGTGAGTCCACCCGCCAGGATGGAGAATCCGAGTCCCAGCGTGACGGCGAAGAAGGCGTTGCCGAACAGGCCGAAGACGATGGAAGGAACCCCCGCCAGGATGTCGAGGCTTCGACGGACCAGCGTGCCCAGGGTTCGGCCCCTCTGGGCGAGTCCCGAAAGGAAGAGGGCCGTGCCCAGACCCACGGGTAGGGCCACCGCCATGCAAGTGGCCAGGATCAGTCCGGTGGATACGAGGACGGGCCCGATCCCGCCGTCCCGTCCGGCCGCTCGCGGAGCCTCCAGGAGGAAATCCAGGGAGAGGGCGGGGATCCCCCGACGGGCCACGTCGAGGACGAGCCAGAGGAAGGGGAGGACGATGACGAGGGCGGCCAGCCAGACGGCCAGTAGCGCCACTCGGTCCGCGAAGACCACCCGGTCGGCGGTCATCGGTGAGCCTCCCGTCGCTCCAGGGCCTCGGCCAGGACCACCGC
>SKSR01000279.1 GCA_007122885.1 Gemmatimonadota bacterium | reverse complement strand
TCGAAGATCTCGGTCTTGGGTTCCAACTCGTCGAAGGTGGGCGCCTCACGGTGGATGGGCCACCGTTCCACGCCGTTTGCCCCATCACCTCCCACCGGACCCCCTTCGTCCACAGGCTCCCCAAGGACGTTCAGGATTCGCCCCAGAGCGGGCTCTCCCACCGGAACGGTGATGGAGGTCTCCATGTCCTCCACATCCATTCCCCGAACGAGCCCGTCGGTGGAGGCCATGGCCACGGAACGAACTCGCCCCCGCCCGATGTGCTGCTGTACCTCGCAGATGAGATCCACCTCATCCCCACCCTCGGTCGTGCCTTTCACCCGGAGGGCGTTGTAGATGTCCGGAAGATGATCGGGGAAGGTCACGTCGACGACGGGGCCGATGACCTGGGCCACCTTTCCGATGTTCTTCTCTGCCATGGCTTCGCTCTCCTACCGGTCGCTCGGAGGTGTCGAGCGTCCAGGTCTCGTATATTTCCCGTGCGCGACCCTCACTCGAATGCGGCCGCGCCTCCGACGATCTCCGCGATCTCCTGCGTGATCTGGGCCTGCCGGGCCCGGTTGTAGGTCCGCCGCAGATCGTCCAGCATCTCGGACGCGTTGTCCGTGGCGCTCTTCATGGCGGTCCGGCGAGCCCCCTGCTCCGCGGCGGCGTTCTCCACCAACGCCCGGTACACGGTGTTCCGGACGTAGAGGGGCAGGAGCTGTTCCAGTATCCCCGTCCCCGCCGGTGAGAGTATGTAGGCGTCCGGGGGGACTCCCCCCTCTCCCGGTTCGATGGGAAGGACATCCACCGTGACCGGAGGGGTGGAAAGGGCCGAGCGGAAGTGGGAGGTGACCACATGGACGCCGTCCAGATCCCCCGTCACGAAACGGTCCCGGAGGTGCCCCACCAACCTCTCCGCATCCTCCACGGTAGGGTAGTCGCCCACCTCGGTGGAGGAGCTCGCCAGGGGCTCGTCCTTGAACTGGAAGTATTGGATCCCCCGTTTGCCGGAGACGTGGACCTCCACCTCGATCCCTTGGGCCCTCAGCTCCTCCATGAGGTCCCAGGCCTGCCGGATCAAGTTGGCGTTGAACGCTCCGGCCAGACCCCGGTTGGCCGTCAGGAGGAGGATGGCCACTCGGCGGACCCGGTCCGGCTTCCTCAGAAGGGGGAAGCGCTCGGCGAGGGCCGGGTCGTACAGGCTCCGGACGATCCCCTCCAGAGCGTCCCCGTACGGTCGGGCGGCCCGAACACGATCCGTGGCCCGCTTCAGCTTCGAGGCGGCCACCATCTCCATGGTCCGGGTGATCTGTCGGGTGTTGTCGACGGAACGTATCCGCCGCCGTACGTCACGTGCCTTGGCCACGTCGGGCTACTCCCCTGCTCTGCCGTGAATGCCGCCTCGCCTCGAACCCTCTTCGAAAAGCTCCTTTCCGCTCAAGCCGGAACCGGAGCGGGTTCGTCCTGTTCCTGCCCTGCCGCTTCGGCCTCCCCTCCTTCCTGTTCCAGGGCCGAAAGGAAGAGGTCCCGGAACTCCGTGATCGCCTCCTTCAGCTTCGCCTCCGCGGACTCGTCCAGCTCGCCCGTCTCTCGAATCGGGTCCAGGACCTGCGGCTTTCCGTCCAGGAACTCGTAGAAGCGGCGCTCCCACTCCCGTATCTGGTCCACTGGAATCTTATCCAGGTAGCCGTTCGTCACCGCATAAATGACGGCCACCTGCTTGTCCACGGGAATGGGTGCGTACTGGGGCTGCTTCAAGACCTCCACGGTCCGCTCCCCCCGGGCCAACTGACGCTGCGTGGCCGCGTCCAGATCCGACCCGAACTGGGCGAAGGCCTCCAGCTCCCGGTACTGGGCCAGGTCGAGCCTGAGCCGCCCCGCCACCTTCTTCATGGCCTTCACCTGAGCCGCTCCCCCCACCCGGGAGACGGAGATCCCCACGTTCACCGCAGGCCGCACGCCGGCGTAGAAGAGATCCGGCTCCAGGAAGATCTGACCGTCCGTGATGGAGATGACGTTCGTGGGGATGTACGCCGAGACGTCGCCCGCCTGGGTTTCGATGATCGGGAGGGCCGTCAGCGAACCGCCCCCATTCTCGTCCGAGAGCTTGGCCGCCCTCTCCAACAGCCGCGAGTGGAGGTAGAAGACGTCGCCGGGATAGGCCTCTCGTCCCGGGGGGCGCCGGAGGACCAAGGAGAGCTGGCGATAGGCCTGGGCGTGCTTGGACAGGTCGTCGTAGACCACCAGGGCCGCCTTGCCTTGCCACATGAAGTGCTCGGCGAGAGCCGTGGCGGCGTAAGGAGCCGCGTACTGGAGGGAGGCCGGATCGGAGGCGTTGGCCGCCACGACCACCGTGTAGTCCATGGCGCCGGCCCGCTCCAGCGTCTCCACCACTGCGGCAACCTTACCGGCCCGTTGGCCCACGGCGCAGTAGACGCACATGACGTCACCGGCGTCCTGGTTGATGATCGCATCGACGGCAATGGCCGTCTTCCCCGTTCCCCGATCGCCGATGATCAGCTCCCGCTGGCCCCGTCCGATGGGGATCATGGAGTCGACCCCCTTGATGCCCGTTTGCAAGGGCTCGTTCACCGGCTGTCGCAGCACGATGCCGGGAGCCACGATATCGATCTGCCGCCCCCCCTCCACCGGGTCGGGCTTTCCCTTCCCATCCAGCGGGCGCCCCAAGGGGTCCACCACGCGCCCCAGGAACCCGGAGCCGACGGGTACCTCCAGCACCTTCCCCGTCCGCCGGACTTCATTCCCTTCATGGAGACGGGTCCAATCACCCAGGACCACGGCGCCGATGTTGTCTTCCTCCAGGTTCAACGCCAGGGCGGTGACCGGGTCTCCGCCGTCGTCGGGCGTGATCTCCAGCATCTCGCTGGCCATGGCGCTGCTGAGCCCGTAAACCCGGGCCACGCCGTCCTTCACCTCCAGGACTTCGCCCACCTGCTCGGTCTTGAGCTCCTCCCGGTAGTTGTCGATGGCATCCAGGAGGACGCCCTTGATCTCGCTCGCGCGGAGCTGGAAGTCGGAGTTTGCCATCGTTCACCCGTCCTCTGCTTGCGAAACGTCCACCGCCAGGAGCTCGGATCTGAGCCCTCGTAAGCGGCGTCGAATGGAACCATCGAACACCATGTCCCCACGCCGAAGGACCACCCCTCCGATCAGATCCGGGTCCACCCGGACCTCGGGAACCACTTCCTTGCCCATCGCCTTCGATGCCGCATCCACCACTCGGGAAAGGCTCTCGTCGTCCAACGGATGGGCCACCTCCACCTGGACCCTGACCCGACTGCCCTTCTCGTCCAGAAGCTCCCGGTAACTCCACGCCACGTTCCGGAGGATCTCTTGACGGCGCTTGTCCAGGACGAGGAGGAGAAAATTGACCACGGGCCCCGGCAGGCGCCCCTCGAACGCCGAGCGGAACACCTCCTTTTTATCCTCAGTGGGGATCCGCGGGGTCTCCAGGAAATGCCGGACAACCGGCTCTTCTTCCAAGAGGGTGGCGACCACACGAACGGCGTCGCCGTACTCGATCTCGACCCCGTCACGGACCCCCAGGGCGAACAGAGCGGAGGCGTAGCTCCGGGCAATGGGATCTTCCCGTTCCACCTCAGGCCTCCGCCGACGAGGGTTCCAGCTCCCTCAGCGCTTCCAGAACCAGATCCCGGTCCTGCTCCCCGTCCAGCCTCCGGCGCAGGAGCTTCTCCGCCGCCGCTAGAGCCAGCTCCACCGACTCCTCACGGATCTCCTGCACGGCCCGGGCCCGCTCCAGTGCGATGTCCCGACGAGCGCGCTCCAGAAGTCGGTCGCTCTCGGCCCGGGCTTTCTCCTCCATCTCCTTCCTCAGGCGATCCCCGGCCTCACGGGCCTCGGAGACCATCTCCTGGGCCTCCTTCCGGGCCTGACCCAGCTTTTCCCGGTGCTCCTCCAGGAGCTGTTGAGCCTCCTCCCGCATCCTCTTCGCATCGTCGATGGACTCCTGGATGGCCCGTTCCCGGGCTTCCAATCCTCCCAGGATGGGCCCCCAGGCGAACTTGCCGAGAATCCAGAGAAGAAGGAGAAAAACGACGATGGTCCATATGCTGAGACCCAGGTCCACCGAAAAGAGGCCCACCTCCTCCTCCTGGGCGAGGAGAGCCCCCGGCGCCAGGAGCAGGGCCGTCAGGACGAATCCGGGCAGTTGTGGAAGTCGCATGATCCCTCGGGGGCGAATGGGGTTCGACGGATCGCCCTTCCCCTTCGATTCCGGGAGAGGACGCGGACCCGGCCACCGGGCCCGGACAACCCTTGCCTCGAGCCCGTCAGAGCAACTTGTAGAGAAGCGTGATCACCAGCGCGAAGAGCGCCGCACCCTCGATGAGCGCCGCCAGAATGATGGCGGACGTCTGGATGTTGCCCGCCGCCTCCGGCTGCCGGGCGATTCCTTGGACGGCCTGAGACCCGATCCAGGCGATGCCCAGGCCGGCTCCGATCATGGTCAGACCCAGCCCGAGACCGGCCCCCAGAAGGCTGAGGTACTCCTTGGCGGCCTGGGGCTCCAGGCTCATGGCCGTTTCCTGAAGAAGAAGGATCGTCGTTGTCAACATCGTCTCTCCGTCTCGTTGCGTTGAATGGTGGTTAGCCCCGCGGCCACCGCGGGCTCGTTCCACGGACTCCTGTCGATCCCGCCGAAGCGGTCCTGCTCCTGCTTCTCCCTCCCATCATCGGGCGGCGCCAGATCACCCGGCGCTTCGCATCAATGTGCATGTCGGATGAGTCCGATGAACACGGCCGTGAGCATGGCGAAGATGAACGCCTGCAGGAAGGAGATGAACAACTTCAGTAGGGTGATGGCCACCACGAGCAACACCGCCCCCCCGGCCACTCCCCATCTGGCGACAGCCACGTCCCCGAAGACGAAGATCAGGCCGATCAGGGAGAGGATCAGGATCTTCCCGGCGGTCATGTTGGCGAACAGACGAATCGCCAGAGCGAAAGGCTTCGTGAGCTTCCCGATGAACTCCACCGGGGTCATGACCAGGAGCATGGCCCCCTGGCCCGCCGGGTGCAGTCCCGGGGGCGCATAGAAGATCGTCTGCGCGTAGCCCTTGGGGCCCAACGCCCGGTACCCGGCCACCTCGATCCAAACGAGGGCCAGAAACGCCAGGGCCGCTGTCACGGAGAGGCTTGCCGTGGAGGAGATCCCGAAGGGCACAAGCCCCAGGAGATTCATATAGAGAATGAAGAAGAACAGGGTCAGGATGAAGGGGGTGAACTGATCGGCCCCGTGGCCGATGTTGGCCCGTACCACCCGGTCCCTGAAGAAGACCACCGTCGTTTCGACGGCGTTGGCGAAGCCGCTGGGAGCCCGGTCGGCCCCCTCCGCCTGGAGCCTGCGGAAAACCCGCCCAACCAGGGCGAACGTCAGAACACAGAGAAACGCGGCCAGGAGGAGGAAAACGACGTTCTTGGAAAGAGAGAAGTCGATAACCAGTCCGCCGATCTGCACCGGGTCCCACTGTGGAAGGTCGAAGCGGAAAGGCCCGAGGGGCACGTAGGGGGCATCCTCCACCTCGCTCATGAGCATACTGCCCAGATCGAAGGTCCCCTCTTGGGCTTGCGACGTCTCGTCAGCGTCCGTCATGGCGTTCCCGGATCGGTCCAAGTGCATGGGACCGAAGGCTCAGATCCTTTTCTGCGGGTTCGGCCGACCCGGGCCGACCCGTTCCGAGATGGACGAACTCCAGTGCAAGGAGCCCGAAGAGTGCGCCGATGAAGGTGAGAAGGGTCGGCGTGGGCGGAAAGCTCTCCCCCCGAGCCATCACCAGGGCGGAGAGGGCCGCGAGGGCCATCAACCTGAGCGCCATCCCTCCGACCCACGCCCACATGAACGGACG
>SKSR01000127.1 GCA_007122885.1 Gemmatimonadota bacterium | reverse complement strand
TTCGTGGATGAGATCAAGGGGGAAACCCCTGCCTCGAGGTGGGGGAGAGGGACTCGAGGAACGCGTGGATGAGATGCTGGAACGGGTCTCCGTAGCCTGGGGGGTCCAGGCGACGGCACAAATCAGGCTCCTCGAGGATCTGTCGCCGGAGACGGCCCGAAGGGTGTTCCGCATTGCACAAGAGGCCGCATCGAACGCCGCGCGGCATGTCCGGGCGACCTTCGGTCGCTTCCTTCTCCCCATCCTTCGATGTCATGTCATCCCTTTTCTCTGGCCCCCGGCGTGGTTGCCAATCTACTGTCCAGAGAAATCGGGGGCACTAAAACCTCCGCGGGCGGCACGGCCGACGAGTCGGTAACCATCAAGCGAGACGCCACACCGCCGGGGCTGAAACTCGAGGGGAACGCCGGGGGCTACCTGGTGGACGAGACCGTAAACATCACCTGCGAGGCCACCGACGCATTGTCCGGCATCGCTTCCAGCGACTGCCCCGAGGCCTCGGTTGACGCCTACACCTTCGGTCTCGGCACGACCACCCTCGATGCGTGGGCCACAGACAACGCGGGCCACGAGAGCGAACTCTCGACCGAGTTCACCGTGTCAGTGACATCCGACAGCCTCTGCTCTCTCGTGCAGACGTGGGTCAGCCAGCGGGGGGTGGCCAACGCCCTCTGCCAGCAGCTCCAGAACGGAGCCGTTCGCGGCTTCCAGAACCTGGTGCGCGCCCAGTCGGGCTGAGGACTACGCAAGTCTCCTACCGAGTCTCTCGGAAGGACTCTAGAGCAGAAGAGCGGGACGACGCCAACGCCCCCGGCCCTCCCCAGGGCCGGGGGCTTGTTGCTTGGTGCTCTCCAGGGGCTCTTCCTCTTCTACTCCTCCATCTTCCAGAAGGCGATGCCGCTGGCCTGCAGGCCCACCTCCACCGAGCTCACCCGCTCCAGGCTCTCCAGGTCGAAGACGTCCACCTTTCCGGGCTCGCCCCCGATGCCCTCTACGCTCACGAAGGCGTAGCGGTCATCCGGGGAGAGGGCCACCCCGTGGACCACCCGGGTGGAGGTGTCCAGCCGTGCCGCCGACTCTCCGGTTTCCAGGTCGATGAACTCCACTCCGTCGCCCTGCTTGAGGGTGACGATCAGAAGCCTGCCGTCTCCGGTCACGTCCAGGTTGTAGGGCCCACGACCCGTTTCGAAGCGACGGACCACCTCCCAATCCTCCACCGAGATCTCCAGGACTTGGTCCGAGGCGTTGCATGCCACGTACGTCCGGTCCCCCTGCGGGGATGCTTGGACCCAGGTGGGTGAGCAGGTGGCTTCGTACATCATCCCATGACCCAGGTGGTCGTGGCCCTCGTGGGCGTGGGGCCCCAGGTCATTCACATCCAGTGGGCCCTCTTCCCCCGTACCCAGGTGGAATCTCCTGGAAACCTGGAGCCTCCGTGCGTCGATTTCCACGAGCTGGTCGTCCATCATGCAGACGGAGTAGTGGAACCGTCCGGTGGATTCGACCCGGCTCCCGTGAGGCATGGTACAGGTTTCGATTCGGGCCACTTCGGTCATCTCGGTCGTGGAGATCACCGAGACGGAAGAGGGAGCCATCTCGCCGTGAAGGTTGAAGTTCACGACGAACGCAAGCCGGCCGTCCGGGGAGAGGCCCAGGCTGGCGGGAAAGCGACCCAGGTCCAAGGGGTCGGCCAGGAGCTTTCCGGTCCCCGCCTCCACCTGCCAGAGCTTCCCGTCGGGAACGCCGTGGCCGGTGGTCATGTAGACCCGCCCTCCGCGGGGGTCCACCGCCACCCCGTGGGGGGCTTCACTCTCCGTGAGTCGATCCGGGACGTTGGATTGTACGTAGAGGTCCGCCACCGGTATGGTCTCGTACACCTCGGCACTCCCTCCGGAGAAGCGGATCCGGTGGAGGTAGTCCTCCGATTCCGCCCCTACGTAGACCCAGTACACGGGGCCCTCGCTCGGGAAGGAGGCCTCGCTGCCCGGGAGATCTCCTGGGGGAGCCGTGAGAAGCACTGCGGCGATCAGCTCAGTGAACATCGTCATCGTTCCGGGTTTCGGTCCACTTCCGCTCTCCTGTGGGAGACTCGGCTTCCTGGGGGGGCCGGCGGAGATCCTCCCACCGGCTGTGCCGAATACCTCCCTTCCCGCCGTCCTTGACCTGGTACATGAGCGTGTCGGCCATCTGGATCGCCTGCTGTGGGGCCGGCCAATCGGCCTCGAAAGTGACCACCCCCACGCTGGCCGTCATGGGCCACCCCTCCGCCTCGAGGCGAGCCTGGACCTGATCAAGGAGCTTTCGGACGGCGGTTCCCCCGTCCTGGTACGACGTCCGGGGAAGCAGTACGCCGAACTCGTCTCCCCCGAGCCGAGCCGGGATATCGGTCCTCCGGCTCGACGTCCGAAGGGCCTCCGCCACCGCCTTGAGGATCCGGTCCCCTTCCGCGTGCCCGGCCCGATCGTTCACCGACTTGAACCCGTCCAGGTCGAAGTACGCCACTGTGAAGGCGTCCCCGTACCGAGCGCCCCGGTTCACCTCCTCCTCCAGTTGATCGAAAAAGGAGCGGCTGTTGGCCAAACCGGTCAAGGAGTCCACGGAGGCCAGGAGCCGCTCCCGGTCCAGGGCATTCCGAAGCCGGTCCAGCAGAAGCACCACTACCAGAAACATGCCGATCCGGGCGGCGCTGTTCCAGACAGGGACCCATCCTCGTTCGTACTGTCCTCCCAACAGGAAGTCGACTCCCAGCCAAAGCCCTCCCCCCAAGACCGAGAGGAAGATCCCCCACCCTCGTCCTACGTACCAGGCCGCTCCCCCCAGAGGGAGGACGTAGAAAAGGGAAAAGGAGAGCTCGGGACCCAGGATCACATCGGTCACCGCCAGGCCCACCACCAGGAGAAAGGCCACCGCGCCCAACGTCGGCCCTTTCTGGCTCTTGAGCCTTCGGTGGATCCGGAGAGGGAGGGGCCCTCCGTCCACGCCGGTCAGAACGAGACCCTCCGACCAAGGTTTTCCTCCACCTCCGCCCGGTCCAACCAGATTGGACGGAGCTCCATGCGAGCGAACAGCCCGATCTGGTCCGTTCGATGGGGAGAACCCTCCTGGGAAGCGTTCCCGTACGGAAGGATGGCGAACGCCCGGGGTGGATCCGAAAACTCCACCGCGAGCACGAAGGTGTCGCCGTATGCCGCCTCCATCCTCCCTCCTCCTCCCGCCTGGTATTCCAGGACCCGGGCTGTGCCCAGGGAGCCGGGCCCTCCGGCCGCCGGAAGATCCAGCGTATCCCTCCGGATCCGATAGACCTCCCCCCACGGCTGATCCAGCGGTCCTTGAAGCGCCCTGGCTCGGGCGGAGAGGATGCGAGTGGCGGCTGCCGGGTCCGCCAGGCCGGACGGTGTGGTCAGGGGCGCGTCCGGGGACCACTCCTCAGCGAAGGGGCCCCCTCCCGTCTCGGGTGGATCCGTCCCGGCTCGGCTGAGCCAGTCCCGGGCCCACTCCACGAAGAGAACGGCTCCCGCGCTCTCGGAGTTCGTTCCACGGTCCCACTCCTCCAGGATCCGGGCGGCCTCCATGGTCGGGCCGTCTCCGGATGCCCGCGCCGCCTCGACCAGGTCGTCCAGGACCCGGTCGGCCAGAGGGATGTGAGTGGAGTGTTTTCGTTCGATCATCTCCTCCAGGGTCAGGGGGCCTTCGCCGAGGAGCTCGATGGAGCGTTGGCTGCGGAGGGGTAGGGGACCCTCCGGGGCCAGGTAGGGTGGGTGGGTCGAAGGATCGGCCTCCGGCGGGACCGTGGCGTACCAGGAGCCTTCGTTGGCGTTCTGGAGCCAGCCGGACGGTGGGTTCAGGGTCCGGGGGCCCTCCTCATACGAGTGGATCTCCGTCCAAAGGGCTTCCGAGGACGTTCCGTCCAGGGGGCCGGTCCCCTCCTCCGGATCCCAGGTCTCGCGCCGTGGACTCGTCCCTCCCCCGTGGTGGAGAATATTTCCCTCCCCGTCGGCGTAGGTCACCGTGAGCCCCGGGGGTGGTGGGCCGCCGGAGAGTATGGCTTCGAACTCTTCCAGGTCCCGGGCCCGGGCCAACCCCCACCAGCGGCCCAGGAGATCCCCGTACTCTTGACCCGGATGTCGGAGGGCCAGCCCCCGTCTGCCGAGGCGGTCCAGGAGAGGGCCGTGTTCCCCGCGACGAACCACCAGGGTGTCGGCTCCGGAGCCGTCGCCCACTTGCAGGGCCACCGTATCGAGCTGGAAGGGGCGGGGCTCTCCGTCCAACAGGTAGCCTCCGCCGGCAAGCTCGAGCTCGAAGAGGTCCCAGGCCCTCTGCGGGCTCGTGGTGTGGGTCCACCCCAGGGCCCGATTGAAGCCCAGAACCGGAACCGGGAGGCCTACCAGCGTGGCCCCGTAGACATCCACCTCGGGGAGGTTCAGGTGAACCTCGAAAAAGGTATGCCGCCCCCCCCAAGGAAGGTGGGGATTCGCGAGGAGCAGGGACCGCCCCGAGGTGGAATGGTCCGGCCCTACCGCCCATGCCATGGACCCGGCCTCCCCCGAGGAGGCTCCCCCTCGTACGCCCGTGGCGTCGGCTCCTCGCTCCCCTTGGTTCGCCGCCCCGACCTCGACTCCTTCCCGCCAGCGTCCGGAGGCGTCCTCCGAGCCCGCCAGGAGGAAGTCCCCCACAACCAGTCTTGCCAGGTGCCGGTGCACGTCCGCCGACTCGACGGGCAGGACTCTCCGGACCTCCTCCGGAAGCTCTTCCTCGTGCTCGGACGCGTGCTGGTTAATCCCTGCCACGAAGGCGTCCACCCTGGCCCGTTCCTCCGGGTCGGACTCTTCCCACCACTCGAGACCCATGGATGGAAGGCCCAGGGTCCAGAGCCGGTGGTCGTGGGCCAGGTGTTCCTCTCCCCAGTACTCGGCGGCTCGGCCTCGGGCTTCGCCGTACAGACGGAGAAGTAGCTCCCCGTGAGCTTCCATCTGGGCCCATCCGTGGGCGTGGAACAGGGCCTCTTCGGCTTCGGCGTAGATGTGGGGGACGCCGTACCGGTCCCACAGGAGCTCGGCTCCGGGGGTGTCGTGTCCCGGAGCCAGGGCGTCGCATCCGACGGTGAGAAGGGGGACGAGGGAGAGGAGGGATAGCAGACGCCTGCGTGCTCGCACTCCGGGAGGACGGTGAAGGACTCCCTCCCAGGAGACGGTCATCCCTCCCGGTCCCGAACCGCTTCCAGGACCTTGGCCAGGAATTCGTTCCGGCTTCCCCCGTCGATCCATCGCACGACCACCACCAGGTCGTGGACGGGGTCCACGTAGACGATGTTCACACCAGCGCCCGCATGGAAATACGCTTCCTCCGGCGCTGCAGGAACCGCCTCCCGGCCCGTGTTCAGGAAGAAGTTCATGTGTCCGTAGCCCGGATTCACCTCTCCCGGCGTCCGGGCCTTCTCCATCCACTCTGAAGAGAGGATCTGTCGGTCGTTCCACCGGCCTTCTCGGAGGGTGAGGTAGCCGAACCGGGCCATGTCGTGGGCGTTGATGAACATTCCCCCGCCCCAATGGGCTCCCCCGCTCACCGACTCCACCTTTCGGCCGTCCAGGACCACCCAGGAGTTCTCGTATCCCAACCACCGCCATGTATCGGATGCCCCGATGGGGACCATCAAGTGCTCCCGGAGCACCTCCGGAAGGGGACGGCGCCAGGCGTTCAAGGCGGCCAGCGCCAGGAGGTTCACCCGGACGTCGTTGTACTCGTAGACGGTACCCGGTTCGTGTCGCTCCCGGTCCAGCCATTGCCTGGAGTCGTCCGAAGGCCGGTCGGCCCAGTCGGGCTTGCACCAGAGGGTCCCTTCCCAGTCACTCGTTTGCCGGAGAAGGTGGTCCCATGTGATCCGGCGGTTGTGCTCGGAGGCGAACGGCTCAAATACCTGTGGGCCGGAAGGGAAGGGCCGGGCCTCCATCGTGGGTTCGTGGACGCACTCCGGAGCGAGAGGGAGAACGGGAGCCATGGATGGCCCCACCGGTTCATCCACATCCGCCACCCGGCCCTCGTCGAAGGCCAGCCCCACCGTGGCGGAGAGGAAGCTCTTCGTCACGCTGAAGGTCTGATCCACTCGGTGGGGTTCGCCCCACTCGGCGACGATGTAGCCGTTCCGGACCACCACGCCCGTGGGCTCGCCTCGCTCCTTGAACGCACCCACCGGGTCGCCCAGGGGCTCGTTCCGGCCGAAGGTGGCGTGGTGGTTGAACTCCAGGTCTCGGGAGGCCTCTGTCTCGCTCTCAATGGCGAAGCTCACGGCTTCGTCCAGCAGCCCGGCGTCCATTCCCACCTCCCCGGGCTCGCGGGTTTCCCATTCGTCGCCGGGCGGGGGAAAGTAGGGTTCCTGAGCCAGGCCATTCATGGGGCCGCCGGCGGCTACGGCAAAGGCGACGACGACGGCGGAACGGAGCTTCCCTGGTGAAGCGCACGCGAACATGGATCTCCATCCCGTTCGAAGGAGAGAGCGGACGGATCCCGAAGAATGGCCCGAAGATGGAGAGGTTCCGGGGCCGGGGGCAAGCCTTTCGGGACCGGGGGGGTGGCCCCCCCGGTCCCTCAAGCCGTCGTGGCCGTCGGTTCCTCCGGGTCCCCCAGGTTCCGGGCCACCAGAGCCTCCGGATCCGGGTCCCGGCCCATGAACTCCCGGAAGAGCTCGTCCGGTTCCACCGCGTCTCCCTGGGCCAGGATGGTATGGAGGAGCCGCTCCCCGGGTTCCCGGGCCAGGATGCCCTCCTCCTTGAACCGGGTGAAGATGTCGGCTTCCAACACCTCCGACCAGAGGTACGAGAAGTACCCGGAGGCGTATCCACCGGAGAAGAGGTGGGTGAAGGAGGTGAGGATGTGGTTCTCGGCGAAAACGGAATCGGGCGAGAGGGGCCGAAGCCGTTCCTCCACGAAGGCGAGGACGTCCCCGTCCCGGCTCGGGTCGTACTCCCTGTGCAGGGCCAGGTCCAGGGTTCCGAAGCCGAGCTGACGCATCTGGCGCCAGCCGCCCATGAAGTGCCGTGTGGCGGCCAGGCGCTCGAATAGGGAGTCCGGCAACGGCTCGCCCGTTTCCACATGCCCGGAGACGAGGCGCAGGGCCTCCCGTTCCCAGGTCCAGTTCTCCATGAGCTGGGAGGGAACCTCGACCCAGTCCCACGCCACGTTGAGACCCGACCGGGCCGGCAAGGGGACACGGCCCGTCACGTGGTGGAGGAGGTGTCCGAACTCGTGGAAGAGGGTTTGGACCTCCCGGTGCGTGAGGAGGGCGTCCCTGCCCTCCTCCGGCGGACTGAAGTTTCCGGCGATGAGCCCCAAGTGCGGGGCGAAGGAGCCGTCATCTCCGGGCCCTCCCGTCCGGAACGGGTTCATCCAGGCCCCCTGTCGCTTTTCCTTCCGGGGGAACCAATCCGTGTAGAATGAGCCCAGCCACACCCCTTCCTGATCCAGGACCCGGTAATGCCGGACCGTGGGATGCCACTTCTCCTCCACCTCCTCGGGACGGATGTCGAGTCCGAAGAGGCGGCGGGCGAGCTCGAAGAGCCCTTCCAGGACCCGGTTCAACGGGAAGTACGGGCGAAGCTCCTCTTCGTCCACGGAATACTGCTCACTCCGGATCCGCTCCGTGAGGAAGGCTACGTCCCACGGCCTGAGCTCCCCGAGCCCCCACTCACCGGCCTTTTCCTCCAGGATCCGGACGTCCCTCTCCCAGTATGGACGGGTTCGTTCGACCATGTCGCGGACGAACTCCTCGGCCCTTTCGCCGCGGCCCGCCATCCACTCCTCCACCTGGTAGTCGGAGAAGTCGGCGTATCCCAGGAGCGAGGCCATCTCCCGGCGGAGCTCCAGAATTCGGACGATGGTGTCCCGGTTGTCGAACTCCCCCTCCCTGCACCGGCCCACGTAGGCCTGGTGGATCTCCTTCCGGATACTCCGGTCCTCCACGTGCTTCAGGACGGCGTCCACGGTGGGTGGGTCCAATGTCAGAATGAACCCCTCCCGTTCCTTCTCCTCGGCGGCGGCCCGGGCCCGTCGAGCGGCGTCGGGAGGGAGCCCTCGAACCCGGCTCTCGTCGGGGACGTGGAGCTCGTAGGCCGCCGTGGCGTCCAGGACGTTCTCGGCGAAGCGCCGCTGGAGATCGGAGAGCTCCAGTTCGATCTCCTTGAGCCGGTCCCGCTCCTCCGAGGGGAGGTCGGCTCCGGAGCGACGGAAGGATCGAAGGGTCTTGTCCAGATGGCGCCGGTGGACCGGGTCCAGTCCCCCGGCTTCGTCCGTCTCGGCGTAGGAGCGAACCCGGCTCCACAGGGCCTGATCCTTGGGGATCTCAGCCCAGAAGGCAGAGATCTTGGGCAGGACCTCCTGATATGCCTGCCGAAGCTCCGGGGTTTCGGCTACCGAGACCAGATGGCGGATGGGGCCCGTGCCTTCCTCCACCCGCTGGGCCGCCTGGTCCAGGGGCGCCATCACGTTCTCCCATTCGGGGGGAGCCTCGTCCTGGGATACGGCCCGGATCCGTTCCCGCCCTTCCTCGAGGAGCGCGTCCACCGCCGGGGCCACGTGGTCCGCCTCCATCCGGTGGAATGGAGGGAGAAACGAATCGGTAAGGAAGGGATTTCCGTTCTCGGCCATGATTTCCTCGGTTTCCGTTCCGCAGGCTCCGGAAGCCGTAGAAGAGCGAGGGTGGAGGGGATGGATCGTGGTGCCGGGACGGCCCGGCCCACCTCACCCTCGAGCTTCCGGAAGGTGGGAAGATCCCCAAGGCCCCGCTCGGGATCAAGGTGAAAGGGGGCCGGTCGGCGTTGGTGGGGCTAGGCCGGGGGCGGCTGCGGACGCCTACGTAGCCTCGCCTTCCCGGGCCTCGTCTTCCGTCCAGAGCTCCCGGAACTTCTCGCGGGCGGCGGCCAGCTTGGGGGCGATGACATACTGGCAGTAGGGAGCGCCCGGGTTCTTCCGGAAGTAGTCGTGATGCTCCTCCTCGGCGGGGTAGAAGGTTTCGAGGGGAGCGATCTCGGTGACCACCGGAGCGTCCCAGAGATGCTGATGCTCCGCCTCCCGGGTCACGTCTCGGGCCGTCCGCTGTTGCTCGTGGCTGTGGTGCAGGATGATCGAACGGTACTGGGGTCCCACGTCCGCCCCTTGACGGTTCAGGGTCGTGGGGTCGTGGATGGTGAAGAAGATCCGGAGGAGTTCTCGGTAGGTGACCACGCTGGGGTCGAAGGTGATCCGGACCACCTCCGCGTGCCCGGTTTCACCGGTACAGACATCCTCGTAGGTCGGGTTCGGTGCCGAACCGCCGGCGTACCCCGGGACGACCTCATCCACCCCGCGGATCCGGGCGAAAATGGGCTCCAGACACCAGAAACAACCACCCCCGAGGGTGGCCGCCTCCCGTGGGCTCTCTCCTTCCTCGTTTCCGCTTCCGTCCCTGGACTCGCCGACCATCTCGCCCCTGCGTCTCCCCTGAAGTGCGTCCTCCGTCCCTCCTACGCCCCGCCGCACCCCCGGTCCGGGACACCCGGTGGACCCTCGGCTCGAGTGCCGCTACCCCGGTGTCCCGGACGGCGGTACGCGGGACCTTTCGTGGCCGGTTCGTCCCGGCCTTGGCGGATCAGTCCTGGTAGCGGAAGGACACCTTCACCTTGGCCCGGTACCGGCTCACTCGCCCATCCTCGAGCTGCATGTCCAGCTCCGAGATTTCCGCGACCCTGAGGTCGGTCAGGCTCTTCCGGGCGGTGGCCACGGCGTTCTGGGCGGCCTTCTCCCAGGACTCGGGGCTCGTTCCTACGAGCTCGATGACCTTGTAGACGCTGTCGGACATGACTTTCTTCCTCCGTTCGAGTTGGCGTGGCTGCCACATGCCTCCGTTCTCCCACGGTCAGGGCTGCGGAGGAGTGGCGCAAGGTCCAGGGATCGCCCGAGCCGGGGGCTCCCCCGGCTGTGGAGCTAAAGCCGGCCCAGTCGGACCTTCCCGACACCGAGGATGGACTCGAGCTCGTCCAGGACCTCCCGGTCCGGGGTGGTCCGGAGGGACTTGGAGCGTAGGCGGGCTTCGGGGCCCTCTCCCCCGTTCGCCAGCCAGAGCTCCACGGGAGCGGGGCCGGGAGAGCGGGCGAGGACCTCCCGGGCGCGGCGGAAGTCGTCCCGGTCCAGGGCGTCGCCCGGGGCCACCGCGAACACCAGGGCGAGCCGGCCCGAGACCACCACGTCCTCCAGGGGCTCGGCCGAGTCCAGGAATACCGGAGGATCGTCTTCATCCCTTTCCCGGTCGGAGACCGTTCCTCTAAGGAGGACCGCCGCGTCCTGTTCCAGAGCCTCGCGGGCGGTGATCCAGGCGTCCCCGAAGGCCAGGACGGTGGCCGTTCCGTGGAAGTCTTCCACGGTGAGCCGACCCCACTCCGAGTTGTCCCGACGGAGGATCTGTTTCTCCACCTTGGTCACCACACACGCCATCTCCACGTCCTGGCCGGTGAAGTCCCGTAGGTTGCCCGCGTTCGCCGGACCGAAGGCCCCTACGATCTCCCGGTAGCGGTCCAGGGGGTGTCCCGAGATGAAAAAACCCAGGGTGTCCTTCTCTCGGGCCAGCCGCTCCGCCTCCGGCCACTCGGGAACGGAAGGGAGCTCGGGCTCGGACTGGGGGAGGCCGGCCCCGTTTTCCTCATCGAAAAGAGAGCCCTGTCCGGCGGCGGCGTCGGCCAGGCGGGCCTGGACTTCCGCGTAAGCCCGGTCTAGTCCGGCCACGAGCTGAGCCCGGCTCCCGAAGGCGTCCAGGGCGCCGGCGGCGATGAGGGCCTCGCTGGCCTTCTTGTTCAATGCCTTCAGGTCCACCCGCTCCAGGAAGTCGAAGAGGCTCTCGAACCGGCCTCCCTCCCGGCGTGCATGGAGGATGGAGTCCACGGCCCCGTGCCCCACTCCGCGGACCGCCCCCAACCCGAAGCGGATCTTGTTGTCGTCGCTCACCGTGAACTTCCAGCCCGACTCGTTCACGTCCGGCGGGAGGACCTCCACCCCTTCGTCCAGGTGGGGCAGGTATCGGGGCAGGTCCCGGCATTCGGCGATGTAGCTCACCACGTCGTCGGTCTTGTCCAGCACCGATGACAGGAGGGCGGCCATGAACTCCGCCGGGTAGTGGGCCTTGAGCCAGGCCGTGTGATAGGAGAGGAGGGAGTAGGCCGCGCTGTGGC
The DNA here is from genome assembly GCA_007122885.1 of Gemmatimonadota bacterium. Lineage (GTDB taxonomy): Bacteria > Gemmatimonadota > Gemmatimonadetes > Longimicrobiales > Gaopeijiaceae > SKSR01. The sequence goes on along the minus strand of SKSR01000127.1, from coordinate 7,560 downwards.
TGCGGTTGAATCCGTAGCGACCGAACGTTTCGATCTGCTCCGCCAGATGCTCGGCCGTGCGGCGGTCCACTCCCCGTTCCACGGCCTGGTCCACGAACTTCCCCAGCTCCTCCTCGATGAGCTCCTGAATCTTCTTGCCCACCGCCTTCCGGAGGACGTCCGCTTCGGCCAGCGAAAAGCCGGCGAGCTGGTTCGCGATCCGCATGACCTGCTCCTGGTAGACGATGACCCCCTGGGTGGGTGCCAGTGTCTCCTCCAGGTCGGGATGCGGATAGCGAACCTGCTCCTGACCCAGCTTGCGCTTGATGTAGACGTCGGTCATCCCCGAATCCAAGGGACCGGGACGGATCAGGGCGTTCGTGGCCACCAGGTCCTCGAAGCGGTCGCACTTCATGGCCCGCAGCTTTTCGGTGGCGAGCTGGGACTCGAACTGGAAGACGCCGGACGTACCTCCCCGGGCCAGCATCCGGTAGACCTCGGGGTCGTCCATGGGGACGTCGTCCATGCTCTCGTAGACTTTCCCTGTCTGCGGGTGGCGAAGCTCACCCACCCGCTCCTTCACCATCCGGACGGCGTCGGAAATGACCGTGAGGGTCTTGAGGCCCAGGAAGTCCATCTTGAGCATCCCGGCGTCCTCGAGGCAGTTCATGTCGTACTGGGTCACGACGACGGTTCCGTCGCCCCCGTCGCTTCCCAGGGCATTGCCCTTGGACTGCTGGGTGCAGATGGGCACGTAGTCGTCCAGGGGCCCCGGAGCGATGACGACCCCTGCGGCGTGGACCGAAGCGTGCCTGGAAAGGCCCTCCAGCGTCATGGAGTAGTCGAAGAGCTGTCGGTGCCGTTCGTCGGACTCGTAGACCTCCCGAACCTCCCGCAGGTCCCGGACTGCCTCCTCCACCGTATAGCTCTTGCCGGGTTGGTTCGGGATCATCTTGGCGATCCGGTCCGTCTCCGACGGCTCGAAGCCCAGGGTTCTGCCCACGTCCCGGATCACGGCCCGGCTCTTCATGGTCCCGAAGGTGATGATCTGACCTACCGCCTCCCGGCCGTACTTCTCCCGGCAGTAGTCGATGACCTCGCCCCTGCGTTCGTAGCAGAAGTCGATGTCGATGTCGGGCATGGAGACCCGCTCGGGGTTCAGGAACCGCTCGAAGAGGAGGTCGTAGGCCAGCGGGTCCAGGTTCGTGATTCCCAGGGCATAGGCCACGAGAGACCCTGCCGCCGAGCCCCTCCCGGGTCCTACGGGAATCCCCTGTTCCCGGGCCCACCGGATGAAGTCCCACGTGATGAGGAAGTATCCTGCGTACCCCGTCTCGGTGATGACCCCGAGCTCGAAGTCCAGCCGTTCCTGGACTTCCTCCGGCAGGGGGGTGCCGTAGCGTTCTTTGCAGCCCTCGGTGGTCAGGTGGACCAGATACTCGTTCGTGCTCTCGTAGCCCTCGGGAAGGGGGAAGTCGGGAACGTGGTACTTCCGGGAGAAGGAGAGGTCCACCTCGTCGGCGATTCTGAGGGTGTTCTCCAGTACGTCGGGCCGGTCGGGAAAGCGCTCCCCGATTTCCTCGTGGTTCTTGAAGTAGAGACCCGCATCGTAGCGCATCCGGTCCGGATCCTCCCGGTCCTTTCCGAGGCCGATGCAGAGGAGGATGTCATGGGCTTGGTGGTCCTCGTCTTCCAGGAAGTGGGCGTCGTTGGTGGCCACAACGGGCAGGTCCAGCTCTTCCGCAAGGGAGAACACCTCCCGGTTGAGTTGGTCCTGGCCCTCGGTGTCGTGCGCCTGCACCTCCAGGTAGTAGCGATCCGGAAAGACGTTGGCGTGCCACTCGGCGGCTTCCCGTGCCGACTCCCGGTTGCCGTCCATGAGGTGTCCGGCCACCTCTCCGGCCAGGCACGCCGAGCTCACGATGAGCCCGCCCGAGTGCCGGGCCAGGACGTCCCGGTCCACCCGGGGTTTGTGATAGAAGCCCTCCGTATACCCGATGGAGGAGAGCTTCACCAGATTCCGGTACCCCTCCATGTCCCGGGCCAGAAGCACCAAGTGGTAGTAGGGTCGATTCCCGGCGCCACGGGCCTCCCGGTCTCCCCGCGCCCCGGGAGCCACGTATGCCTCCATCCCGATGATGGGTTTCAGGTCCTCCTTTCGGGCCTCCTTCTGAAAGGTCCATGCACCGAACAGACAGCCATGGTCCGTGAGAGCCAGGGCGGGCATCTCGAATTCCTTCGCCCGGCGGACCAGGTCCGTGAGCCGGTTCGCGCCGTCCAGGAGAGAGTATTCCGAGTGGGTGTGGAGATGGACGAAAGACACGGTTGCGTCTCGGGCTGGGGCGGTTCAGGGGCCGACGGCGCGGGAGCAACTCCGTCCCCGCGGCCGGGCTCGGCCGAATGGTAAGTGGGCCGCTCGTTGCCGGGCAACGGCACGGGGGCCCGGGTGGCTCTTTTCCGCCCTTCCCCGGCTCGGCCCGCCGCCGCTCTCTGGCACCGGTGGTCCGGCTGGTCACCCGTGGACGGGGGTGGTAGGTTCAGGGACGGTTTCGGGGAACGGTCCGAGCCCGTCGTGTCGAACGTGTGGACTGCGTGGAGGGAGGAGCTTCGTGAGCGAGAAGATCCTGGTGACCGGTGCCACCGGGAAGGTGGGGCAACAGGTGGTCCGGGGCCTGGTCTCCCAGGGCCTGGAAGTGAAGGCGGGCACACGGAATCCCGAGGCGGCGAAGGAACTCTTCGCCGATGGGGTCGAGGTGGTGGAGCTGGATTACAACCGGGCCGAAACGTACGACGCCGCCGTCCAGTGGGCCGACCGGCTCCTCCTCACTCCTCCTCCCTTCGCTCCGGATGCCTACGATCTCCTAGGGTCCTTCGTGGACTGGGCCGTTCAGTCCGGCACCCGCCACCTGGTTCTCCTGTCGGCCATGGGCGCCGAGCGGGTGGATCACCTGGCCCTGAGGAAGCTCGAGCGGCAGTTGGAGGAGGTAGGGGTCGACCACACGCTCCTCCGGCCCAACCTGTACATGCAGAACTTCGCCCCGGGCTTTCTCGAAGAGGAGATCCGGAGGGATTCCACCGTCTCTTTGCCCGCCGGCGATGCGGAGGTGAGCTTCGTGGACTCGGACGACGTGGCGGACGTGGCCATCGCCGCCCTCCTGGGCGACGAGCACTTCGGGGCCGCCTACACCCTCACCGGGCCCGAGACCCTCACCCTCGCGGATGCGACCGAGCTTCTTTCCCAGGAGGTGGGCCGGGAGATCCGGTACCGCGCCATAGGGGACGACGAATTCCGAGCCTTTCTCACAGAGAGGGGCTGGTCGCGGGGCCGAGTGGATACTGCGTTGGGCCTCTTCGCGTCCATACGGGACGGATGGCGGGCGCCGGTCAGCGGAGACGTGAAGGCCGTGCTGGGCCGCGAAGCGGGAGGCTTCCAGGATTACGCCCGAAGGAACCGGGTGCGCTGGTCCTGACGTTCGGGTCCTGAGGCCGGTTCACGGCCCGGGTGCCGGGACCCGGTAATGCCCCCAGGACCGGCCCCCGGCTCACCTCCGTATCCCGCCCCCTCGCCCGATCCTGGCCCTCACCCGCAGGTGAAGGAGTCCAGGATCGTGTTGAGCTGGATCATGTACTCGTACTTATCGTCCCCCGGGGCGTAGAGCCACGCGTCCATCAAGTAGAGCCGGTCCTGCTCGGGGCAGGGAATCGCCCGGGTAATGAATGGGCCGCCTGCGGGCCAAGCGTCCGGGGCGCTCTCCCAAATGGCCTGGAGCTGCCTGCCCTCCCGACCGTTCACCCGCACCGTCCGGCTGTCCGAGAGGTCCAGGTTCAGTTGCTGTCCGTCGACGTAGTAGTCGTCCACGAGCTCCTGTCGCCATTCCGTCAAAGCTTCGTCGTCGAACTCCTCAGGGATGGGCGACCGCCATGTGACGGCCACCTCCCGGATGAGCTCCGCCGGGCTGGGGTTGTCGTTTCGGAACCGATAGACCGAGTCCATGGACTGGTGGCGATAGACGTTGGGTAGGGTGAGGGAGAACCCGACGTTCTGTTGAAGGCTGTCCGCCAGAGCCGTGTCCCGGCCCGAAATGAACATCCGGTTGACGGCGTAGGCTCGGAACTGGTCATCCAGGAGCTCGTGGAGCTGGGGCGCCAGATCCTCGACGGCCTGCGCTTCCTGGCCGGGCTCGGTGACCACGATCGTCACCACCTGACCCCGGGCCCAGACGTTGGTCGCCTGGAGGATCTCGGGGGGATCGGGCGTTCGCCGCGGTCTCACGTCGTCCAAGGCTTCGCGGACCCAGAAGTCGTCCTCACTCCCGATGACGAGGACCTGTCGGAAGGCCCTCAGCCGGCCCCAGTACTCGTCCATGGGGTCCTGGTGAGTCACCCGGAAGGTCCGCTCCTCCCGGACCGTCAGGACTGGGGGCTGAAGGGCCTCCATGATGACGTCTTCCACCTGTTCCCAGACGGCCTCGGGGGTGCCCACGATGATCGCGTGGGCGTCTCCGGCGGCCCGGGGGTCGTCACACCCGGTGAGACCCAGAACGGCGACAGGGAGGAGGGCGAGCGGGCGTAATGCTCTCATATACGTCCAGAAGGGGCTGTGGATGCGTGTCCGGTTCCGAGATCCCGGTCTGCGAACCTTCTCCGCAGCCGGCGCGTATTCTCTCCGTGCGGATCCACTCCGCACGGCTCCACTCCGCAGTGGGTGGTGAACAACCTACTCCTACCCACAGTCCCGGGAAAAGATACCGGACGCCTGCGGTTCCGGAGACCCGTTCGGGGTGGGGAGGGGGAGGTGCCACAGACCGCCTTCGCCGCTTGACTTCCCGCTGGAACGGCGGCCTATTTCGCCGAGCGGAGGCTGGGGCCGTTCCGGTCGTTCCGGCCGGGCTCCCGCCGACTCGTTCCGTCGATTGGCTGAAGGAGGGAAGCATGCCGAGGCGAGACGATTCCCGGGATCATGCGGGGCCCTGGCGTCCCGTCGATCCGGAAGCCTTGGACGAGGAAGAAGAGTGGGATGAGGAGGGCTGGGACGAGGACCTCTGGGAGGAAGACTGGGAGGACGAGGACGAGGACGAGCTGGATGAGCTGTTCGACGAGGAGGAAGAGCTCCTCTAGTCGTTCGTCCGGTTCGACTTCGTAGCCGGAGGTCGTTACGTCCCGGAAGCGTTCCAGGGTCGGCTTTCCGCCCCGACAGGCCCCACCTCCGGCTCACGAGTCCCGGGGACGAGCTCGGGCCCTCTCAATTTCCCTTGGCCCGCTCCTCATAAGGGAGCGGGAGAGGACGTACGCGCTATGCGGTTGGCCCATGAGAACTCCGGTGACGATTTCGAACGGCCCCGGCCTCCCTCTCCGATTGCTCGGGCTTTCTCCCTGTTGTTGGGGGGGCTGTTCCTGGCGGGTTGCGGTGCCGGGGCCGGTTCCGAAGCGTCGCCTCCTGCACCCTCCGCCCCGGAGGAGGCGGAAGCCGAAGCCGGCGATGAGGCGGGCGTCGCCGAGACACCTGAAGACGCGGAGCTGGAGCGGGCCGATCGGGTCCGGGAGGTTCGCTTCGCTCAGGACCCCATCGTCGTGGAGACGGGCTCGTCCGTGACCATGGAGGAGCTGGACCCCACCCTTCTGGATGGAGACGGCCATCAGGTGGAGGACGTTCCGTTCTTCCTCGTCCCCTTGGACGGCCCGGTGGCGGCCTTCCGGGACGGGGCCATCGTGGGCCTGGAGGAGGGGGAGACGGAGCTCACCACGGCCGTGCTCGCCCCGGGCGCGGACGGAAACCCCGAGCCCAGGACGTTCACGGTGAATATCCGTGTCGTGGGGCCGGCCGTGGCCGAGCTATCCATCGACGAGCCCGAGGCCACGGTCTACGCGGGCACCTCGATTCCCCTCGACGTGACCGCCCTGGCGGAGGACGGGACGGAGCGGCGGCGGGTGTCGGTGGAGTGGACGAGCCGGGACGCCGATGTGGGGACCGTAGCGCCCGGCGGTCACTTTCGGGCCCACCAGCCGGGCTCCGCCACGGTGGTGGCGGAGGTGGAGGGAGTGCGGGCGGAACGAGTGATCCAGGTTCAGGCGAGCCCGGTCCAACGGGTGGAGCTCTCGCCGGGGAGTGCCGCGGTCCGGACCGGGGACGTGGTACACTTCCGAGCCACGGCCCGGGACGGGGAAGGCACCAGCGTGGATGACGTTCCCATCACCTTTTCGGTGGCGGGCTCGTCCAAACGTGCCGACCTGGGGGCGGCGGTATATGCGGACGGGGCCTTCGTGGCGGAGCGGCCCGGAGACTACCGGGTGGTGGCCCACGTCACGGGAGCGTCGGCCGAGGCCGTGATCCAGGTTCGCCCTCGAGAGGTGGGCCGCTCGGTGGAGCAGGTGGGCCAGGGGATCATCTCCCACACCTCCACCTCGGACTTCTGGGTGTTCGAAGGAAGGGACGGCCGGGACTACGCTTACACGGGGACCCATGCCGGTGGGCAGAAGATGTTCGCCTGGGACGTGACAGATCCGGCGGGACCCGTGCTCACGGATTCCGTGGTCGTGGATGCCCGGGTGGTGAACGATGTGAAGGTGAACCAGGATGCTACTCTGGCCGTGATCACTCGGGAAGGGGCGTCCGACCGGCGGAACGGTATCGTCCTGCTGGATCTCGAGGACCCGGCCCACCCGCAGGTCCTGGGAACGTACACCGAGGGCCTCACGGGCGGCGTCCACAACACCTTCATCGAGGGCGACCTGGTCTACGCCGTCCACAACGGAACGCTGGACGTGCACATCATCGATGTATCCGATCCCGCCGAGCCCCGGGAAGTGGGTCGGTGGGGCATCGACCGGCCCGGGAAGTACCTCCACGATTTCTGGGTCGTGGACGGGATCGGTTACGCGTCGTATTGGGACGACGGCGTCTGGATCCTGGATGTGGGCGACGGGCGGTGGGGGGGGACGCCCACGGATCCGCAGGTCATCTCCTCCTACGCCTACCCTGAAGGCCACACCCACGTGGCGCTTCCCTACACGAACGCCGAGGGAAACCGATACCTCTTCGTGGGCGACGAGATCTTCGGCTGCGAGGAATGCATCTCCCGAGGCGGTCCGCATCTGCAGGGGCCGCGAGGGTTCGTCCACGTCATCGACCTGGCGGATCTGGAGAACCCGGAGGAGGTGGGGCGCTACGAGGTTCCCGAGGCCGGGGTCCACAACCTCTGGGCTGACGACGACAAGCTCTACGTGGCCTACTATCAGGCCGGGCTTCGGGTGGTGGACATCTCTGGGGACCTGCGCGGGGATCTGTATTCTCAGGGCCGGGAGATCGCCTGGTTTCCCACCGGCAGTCCGGATGGCTACGTCCCCAACGCGCCCATGGCGTGGAGTCCCCAGGTGCACAAGGGCCGGGTCTTCGTTTCGGACATGAACTCGGGCCTGTGGGTCCTTCGGCTGGGTCCGGAGGACGGGGATCGGCCCGTGCCGTGAGGTTCAGGTGGGTTCTGGTCCTTGGGACCATCCTCTGGGGATGCGGAGTGGGGTCCCAGGACGCCCGGTCCGCCTCCTCGCCCGAATCGGGGGAGGACGCCGAGTACCGGCTCTACG
>SKSR01000148.1 GCA_007122885.1 Gemmatimonadota bacterium | reverse complement strand
TGACCTGATTCCGGGGCACCATCCGTTCGTTCTTCCGCACCCGGAGGATGCCCACCGGTTGGAGGCGGAGCCTCTCGAGGTTCGGAGTCTCGCATACGATCTGGTGTATAACGGCGCGGAACTCGGTTCGGGAAGCATCCGTATCCATGATTCTGAGCTTCAGCACAAGGTTCTGGAGACATTGGGGCTTCCCTCCGACGAAATCGAGCGACGCTTCGGGTTTCTTCTGGAGGCCCTCCGCTCCGGGGCTCCCCCCCACGGGGGGATCGCGCTGGGGATGGATCGGATCGCCAAAGACTTTATCGGCGCTCCCAGCCTCCGGGACGTGATCGCCTTTCCGAAGACGACGGCGGCTCGAGCCCTCTTCGAAGGGGCGCCGACGCCGGTGGATCCGGACGAGCTTCGGGTGCTGGGTCTGTCCTTACGGGACGGTGGAGACGGGTCGGAGGTCGGGTAGAACCCGAACGGCCCCGGGAAGCCCTCAACGAGCGCTTCATGGAGAAAACCGACGCGGCAATCGCTGAACATCGCCTGGACACGGAGGGTGCGGATCAGCTCCTTCTGGCCGGCGTCAACGATTCCAACATCCAGGAGCTCGCACGGCTCTTCGAGATACGGGTCGTCCTTCGAGGGGATCAACTCGTTCTCTCCGGCGAGGTGGACCGATTGGAGCAGGCGGTCCCCGTCATCCAGCACCTCATTGAGCTGGCCCGGCTCCGTGCCCCCTTCGACTCCAAGGACGTGGCTCGCTTCGCGGAGGAGTTCGAGAGCCGGGGCGGGGCCCCACCGGAGCCGGAAACGGAAGAGGAGCGGATCGCCCTTCCCGGCAGCCGGATGGTCATCGCTCCCAAATCGGAGGGTCAGCGACGCTACCTGGAGGCGATTCAGCGCGACGATATCGTGGTCTCCATCGGGCCCGCCGGCACGGGGAAGACGTACCTGGCGGTGGCGAAGGCGGTGGACGCCCTTTACAAGAAGCGGGTCCGCCGGATCATCCTGGCTCGTCCCGCGGTGGAGGCGGGCGAAAATCTGGGCTTCCTGCCCGGCGATCTCCAGGAGAAGGTGGACCCCTATCTCCGGCCCCTCTACGATTCTCTCGAGGACATGATGCCTTCGGATCGGGTCCAGAGAAGCCTGGAGGATCGGACAATCGAGATCGCCCCCCTCGCGTACATGCGAGGGCGGACCCTCTCCGACGCCTTCGTGATCCTGGATGAGGCGCAGAACGCCACAGGCCCGCAGATGAAGATGTTCCTGACCCGGCTGGGTTTGAACTCGCAGGTGGTCATCACCGGAGACAAAACCCAGATCGATCTTCCGAACCGTAAGGATTCGGGACTTCTGGAGATCGAAGAGGTCCTGAAGGGGATCGACGGGATCACCTTCATCTATCTGGACGGCATGGACGTGATCCGCCACCGGCTGGTCAAGGACATCATCCGAGCGTACCGGGAAGCGGATGAAGCCGAGGAGAGCGTGTGACCTCCCCGTCCCGACCGGACGAAAACGACACGTCCGTCCTTCAGACCCTCTCCACCCCTCCTGAGGAGGGATGGGCCGACTCGTTGGTCCATCACGGGGCCCGGGGGCTCCTGATCCTCTTGCTGGCCGCCGTCGTGACGGCCCTCTTCCCCCCGGTCGGCGGGATGGAGCTGGCCGAGTACGAACTGGGCACGGTGGTGGAAGAGGACTTGATCGCGGAGGTGCCCTTCTCCGTGGAGAAGTCCGGTGACGAGCTCGACCGGGAGCGTGGAGGGGCGGCCGCCGCTGTACCCCCCACCTACCAGCTTTCCGCCGATGCGTCGGACCGGATGCTGGAGCGGCTCGACGATTTCTTCCGGATGGTGGACGAGGCCCTAGGTGGGGACGACCCGGACGAGGAGGTGGCCGGGGCCCTCTCGGATGTGGGCCTTCTGGTCACCCCGGAGCAGCGTGGGTTGCTCCTGGACGACGAGGGGCTGGAGATGCTCCGTCAGGCGGCCTACGGTGCGGTGGAGGAAGTTCTCCCCGAAGGCGTCATGGATGATGGGGCGCCGGCGGACCCTCAACTCACCAGTCGGATCCAGGTTCGGGGGGACGAGGAAGGGGGATACCTGTCCCGGGAGTCGGTCCTTTCTCCCCGAGAGTTCTACGACCGGGCGGGTGAGCTTCTTCCGCAGGACGCCTCCACCGATCTTCACGATCTGCTCCGCCTGGTTCTGATACGCCATTTCGAGCCCTCCCTCCGGTACGACCGGGAGGCCACGGAAGCGGATCGCGACGCGGCCCGGGCCTCCGTATCCACCACCCAAACCACGGTCCTGCCCGGGGAAGCCATCCTCCGGGCCAACCAGCAGGTGGGAGAGGCGGAGCTCGACCTCCTTCTGGCCTACGAATCGGAGCTTCGGGCGCAGGGCCTCCTGGAGGAGCGCGTAGGAGAGCCCGTGGCGCTGGCCGGCGGCTTCCTCCTCAACCTACTGATCCTGGGAATCTTTGGACTCCTGCTCTTCTTCTTCCGTCCGGAAGTCTACCGGGATTTTCGCTGGGTACTTCTCCTGGCGCTGTTGATCCTCGCGTACTCGGGGGCAGGAGGGATCATCGCCCGGCACGACTTCCCCTCGGAGCTTCTCCCCGTGGCCTTCGCCACGTTGGCGGTAGCGGTACTCTGGGACGGTCGCTTGGCCCTTTTCCTGGCCCTCGTCCTGGCTACCCTCACGGGCGCACAGTTTCCCTTCCAGGGCGTGGGCGCCTGGGTTCCGGTGGCCGTGGGGGGCGCGGCGGCGGCCCTCTCGGTGCGGGTCGTTCGTCGTCGGGCCCAGACGTGGATCTTCATCGCCATCATCGCCGCCGCGTATGCCGCCGCCGTCCCGGCTCTGGGGCTCATCGAGCAGCGGGAACCCGGGGCGATCCTCCTTTCCGTGGGATGGGCCACCGTGAACACCGTGGTGAGCGCGATTCTAGCCATGGGATTCCTTCCGGTCTTCGAGTGGTTCACCCGGGTGACCACGGACCAGACCCTCCTAGAGTGGGCCGACCCGAACCGCTCCCTGCTGAAGCGGCTCGCCCTGGAGGCGCCCGGCACGTACGCCCATACGATCAACGTGGCCAACCTGGGGGAAGCGGCGGCAAAGGCTATCGGGGCCAACGAGCTCCTGTGCCGTGTGGGTGTCTACTACCATGACGTGGGGAAGGTGCTCAAGCCCCAGTACTTCATCGAGAACCAACCTGCAGGGCGAAACCCCCACGACAAGCTGAAGCCGGCCACCTCCGCCGCCATAGTTCGGGAGCACGTGACCGAGGGGGTGAGGCTCGCCAGGGAGGAAGGGCTCCCCGAGGTACTGGTGGCGTTCATCGCCGAGCACCATGGCACCCAGGAGATCGCCTACTTCCGGAATCGAGCCAGGGAAGAGGGTCGGGGCCCCGAGGACGATGAAGTGTACCGTTACCCCGGCCCCCGTCCCCGGAGCCGGGAAACGGCTGTCGCCATGTTGGCCGATTCGGTGGAGTCCGCCACCCGCTCCATGCAGGAGCCCACCCCCGAGCGGATCCGGAACCTGATCGAGGAGCTCACGGATGGGAAGGTCCGGGACGGCCAACTGGACCATGCGCCCATCACGCTGCGGGAGATCACGATCATCAAGGAGCAGTTCGAAAAGGTCCTGGCGGGGATGTACCACCACCGGATCGACTATCCGGCTACGAAGCACCTGACGGACCCTGCGGTCTCCAAGGAAGAAGGACCGAAGGAGGATGAGGGGGACGCGTCGGAAATCCCGGGTGACGCCGTCGAGAGTGGCGAGTCCGCTGGACTGGAGGTGGAGGAAGCCGGTTCGGCCGCGCCCCAGGGCGAGGAAGGGGCAGAAGGAGAGGAGGGGACTCGAGGATTCCCCGGTTCGGGAACGGGAGAAGGGGCTCCTCCCGAGGGGGCCGTCCCCCCGAAAGGATCGTCCGGGGACTCGGACTGATCCTGTGTCGCTCGGCCCAGCCTTTTCCGTGGACCTGGCGGTGGTCCCCGAGGACGCCGCTTCGCGCCTCCCCACCGGACGCCTCCGGAGGGCGGTGGAGGCCGCCCTGGAGAGCGAGGGCGTCCGAGAGGCGGAGATCTCCCTGGCCCTTATGAACGACGAATCCATGGAGCGGTTGAACCGGCAGCACCTGGATCGTTCGGGGCCTACGGACGTGCTCGCCTTCGGGCTCGGGGCACCTGACGCCCCCCCTCTGGGCGACATCTACGTGGGTTGGGAGACGGCGCAACGTCAAGCCCGCGAATTCGATGTGGAGCTGGAGGAGGAGCTCGTTCGTCTGACGATCCACGGCGTCCTGCACGTTCTGGGATACGACCATCCCGAGGGGGATGGACGGGAGGAGAGCGACCACTTCCGGCGTCAGGAGGCGCTCGTCCGGAGGGTCATGGGATGAAGAGGGCCGCTCGGGGATGGCAGCTGATCTTCCGACTTCTCCCGTTCCTGCTGGCGTTTCTCCGGGACCGACGGCGTTGGTTCCTGCTGGGGCGCGGGGCCAACAGGCGACCCGAGGTCCATCGGGCCCGGGCCGAGAAGCTGGCGGACACCCTCGCTTCCCTCGGGCCCACGTTCATCAAGCTCGCCCAGGTTCTGAGCTCCAGGGCGGATATTTTCCCGGAGCCCTACCTTTCGGCGGTGAGCACCCTTCAGGACCAAGTGCCGCCCGATCCGACGGATCGGATTCTGGCGGTGATGGAGGCGGAGCTGGGTCGACCGCCGGATCAGGTCTTCGACGAGTTCGAGCGGAAGCCGGTGGCCGCCGCCAGCCTGGGGCAGGTCCACCGTGCCCGGCTGGAAGGGCGGGACGTGGTGGTGAAGGTTCTCCGCCCCGGGGTGGAAGAGATGGTCGCCCTGGACCTGGACCTTTCGTTCCGGATCCTATTCTGGCTCAACATCCTCTTCCCGAACCATCACGTCCGGGCTTTGACGAACGTGGTTCGGGAGTTTTCCGTCCGCGTCCGGGAGGAGATGGACTTCCGGTCGGAAGCCAGGCACATGGAGCGCTTTCAGAGGTTCTTCCGCCACGACCCCGGGGTGGACGCTCCAGAGGTCATCGAAGGCTATGTCCACCGGCGGGTCCTGGTCATGGAGTACCTGGAGGGCACGAAGGTGGATCGGCTGCACGACCGTCTCGCTTCCGGGGAACTGGACCTGGACGACCTCATGGAGCGGCTCACCACCCTCTATCTCCGGATGATGATGGTGGATGGCTTTCTCCACGCCGATCCCCACCCTGGCAACCTTCTTGTGGCGCGGGACGGCCGAATCGTGGTTCTGGATTGGGGAATGGTGTTGGAGGTGCCTCGGTGGACCCGTCAGGCGATCCTCGGGGTGGCCCTGGCCGTGGAGCGGGAGGATCTGGACGGAATCATCAACGGCATGCACCAACTGGGCATGGTGAGCCCGGATGTGGCCCGGGGCGAGATCCGCGAGGCCGCCGCGGAGGTGTTGGACGTTTTGGGCCGAGCGCGATCCTCCAGCCGGGAGCGCATCCAGGAGATTATCCACGAGATCCTGGATACGTTCTACACTTGGCCCCTGACCTTGCCGCAGGAGTTGGTCTACTTCTTCCGCGCCGCGGCCCTGCTGGAGGGTGTGGCGTTCCGGTACGACCCCGAGTACGACGGGCTCGCGCTCATCCGGCGGGTGATCCGGGCCTCCAGGCGGCGTATCGTCCAGGAGACCTCCCGGGAGCCGGTGGACGTGGCCAAAGATCTCTGGGGCGAGGCACACCAGCTCGCCCGCTCCCTCAGGGATCTGGTGGTTCGCGCTCAGCGTGAGGAGTTCCGCGTTCGCATCCATCCCCGGGACATCCAGGAGCAGGAACGCTTTCTTCACCTGCAGGCCAGGAGGGTCCTCCTGGCCATTTTCGCCACGGCCACGGCGGTGATCACGTCCATCCTGTTCATCGCCATCCCGAGCTGGTGGCTTCTGACGGGCGGCCTGGGAGTTTCACTCTT
>SKSR01000254.1 GCA_007122885.1 Gemmatimonadota bacterium | reverse complement strand
TCCGCTCCAGCTGTGTTGCTCCTCCTCGACGTAGCGCTGCTATGCCTCGTCGTCGCGCCTTGCTGGAGCGGCGCTTCGACGCTCTCGGTGCTTCACGGGACTTCTGCGACACCACACTAGCCCGCGTGGGTTCGCGCACAGGGCGCCGTACAAGCGATGAAGCGAAGGACGACGGCGTCGGACCAGCCTTCGGAAGGGGGGAGAGAGACACCACGGCCAGTGGTGGTAGTGAGTGAGTGCCTCGGATTCGGGGCGGTTCGGTACGACGGCCAGATCCTTCGAAGCCGGTTCGTGGAAGCCCTCCGGGACCACGTGGATTTCCTGCAGGTCTGCCCCGAGGTCGGAATCGGACTCGGGGTTCCGCGGGACCCGGTGCGACTGGTCGATGACGCCGGGCGGCTGCGAATGCTGCAGCCCGCCACGGAGCGGGACCTCACGTCCGCCATGTGGGAATTCGGGCAGCGCTTCCTCTCCTCACTCGCCCAGGTCGACGGTTTCATCCTCAAGAGCCGCTCCCCCACCTGCGGCCCAGGGGATGTCCGCGTCTACGCCCCGGGAGAGCGAGGAGCCGGGATGCGCAAGGAGGCCGGGCTCTTCGCCCAGGCAGTCAGGGAGTACCACCCCCTGGCTCCCGTGGAGGACGAAGGGCGGCTGACGAACCTCCAGATCCGCCATCATTTTCTGGCATCCCTCTTCACGGTGGCACGGTTCCGCTCCGCCCGGGCGCGGGGAACGATCGCTGAGCTGGTCCGTTTCCAGACCGAGCACAAGCTCCTCTTGATGGCGCAGAGCCCGGCCCTCCCGCAATGGCTCGGGCGCCTCACCGCCTGCCAGGACGGTGCCCCTGCTTCCCAGGTCTTCCAGCGGTATGCCGAGGCCTTGGGCCCGGGGCTACGCACCCCCCCCCGCGCGGGCACCACCGTGAACGCGTTGCAACACGCCTTCGGGTACCTTTCGTCCCGGCTCACCGTGCAGGAGCGGCGATACTTCCTGGAGCTCTTGGAGGAATACAGGGGTGAACGGCTTCCGGTCGCAGCGGTCCTGACCGTGCTGCGGGCCTGGATCATAAGGGAGGGCGAGCCCTACCTGGAAGGGCAACGGCTCTTCGATCCCTACCCCAGGGCGCTACTGGAGCTTGCCGACTCGGGGCAGGGAAGGCGCGCCTGAGACCGCGGGGGACCCCGGCCACCGGGAAAGGCCTTCAGGGGGAGCGCACCCACTGGACCGGTGGGTGCGGGGCCATCAAGCTGCCCGATGTGTTTCGAGGGCCGCCTCGGCCAGGGCCTCCAGGAGGCGGGAGAAGATGACGGCATGAGCCGGGAAGAGACTGTACCAATAGAGAAGGCCGAAGAGGCCCGAGGGAGCGAAGAGAGCCGACTGGACCAGGCGGCTTCCCCCGTTCTCCGGCCTCACCTCCCACTCGAGCCACGCCTTCCCGGGTATTTTCATCTCCGCTCTCAGCCGCAACAGGCGCCCCGGCTCCACCGCCTCCACCCGCCAAAAGTCCACCGCCTCGCCGGTCTGGAGCTCCGTAGGGTGTCGTCGTCCCCTCCGTATCCCCGGGCCGCCCACGATCCGGTCCAGGCTCCCCCGGAGGGCCCACGCCCAATCCCAGGCCAGCCAACCTCGCTCACCGCCCAGGGAGCTGACGGCACGGAAGACCGCGGCCGGCGGGGCGTCCACCCACCGAGTTCGCACCTCCCGGACGAGTCCCTCCCGGTCCTCGTACTCGAAGGTGGGCCCTTTGCCGAGCGCCCCGCTCCATCGCGTGGGCACGTCCCCGGTTTCGATCCGCTCCAAAGCGCGTTCTACCGCTTCCCGGTAGGACCGGGGCTGGACCGCGGGGAACAGCTCGCGGGCCCGTGAAGTGTCTCCTACCACCGGCTGAAGCACCCCCTCCACCAACGGAAGGGCGATCCGGTTGGGAATGGGGGTCACCAGTCCCACCCAGAGACCCGCAAGGTACGGAGTGAGCACGGGGACCGGCACGATGAAGCGCCGAAGCTCGCGCACCTCCGCGTAGACCTGCATCATATCCCGGAACGTGAGGGGTGCGGTACCCACGTCCACCACTCCGACGGGCCTCCCCCTCTCCACCGCCTGCACCAGGTATTCCAGAACGTCCCGGACCGCTATGGGGCGAACCCGGTTCAGGATCCAACGGGGCGCCACCATGACCGGAAGCCTCTCCGTCAGGTACCGGACCATCTCGAAGGAGGCCGATCCCGAGCCGATGATGGGCCCGGCCCGGATCTCGGTGGTGGGAAGGTGCTGGCGTAGGATGCGGCCCACCTCGGCTCGGCTCCGCAGATGCCGGGACACCGTCGCCTCCGGGCGTTCCGGAAGGATGCCTCCCAGGTATACCAGGAGTGGAAGATCCTGAGCTGCCTCCGCGAAGTTCTCCGCGGCGGCCCGGTCCCGAGCGGTGAAGTCGCCTCCTCCCTCCATCCCGTGGACGAGGTAGAACGCAGCGTCCATCTCTTCGGCTGACCCCTGAAGGGAAGCCGGATCCGCCAGGTCGCCCTGGACCACCTCCACCTGGTCGGCCCAGCCCCGTTCGGCGAGCCGCCGGGGATCCCGCGCCAGGACGCGGACTTGGTGACCGCGGGCCAGCAACAAGGGCACGAGGCGGCCGCCGATGTAACCCGTGGCGCCGGTCACCAATATCCGCACGTGGCCTTCTCTCCTCCCAGGGTTTCCCGGCGTCCGCGTACCTGCAGTTCCTACGCTTCAGGGAGGCCAGAGACATCACCGGGCAGCTCGATTCCGTCTCCGGCCAGTTCGTCAGCCACCCGGTCTACGGCGGGTCCTCCGGCCAGCAGCCGGATCTCAGGGGGCAGCAGGGCTCGAAGCCGGGTGAGCTCATCGGCGAGTACCCCATCCGCGCCACCGAAGATGGCCGAGACAACTACCGCCCGGGCGTCCAGGTCACCGGCGGCCGCCGCGATCTCTTCGGCAGGAAGGTCAGGCCCGAGGTTGACCACCTTCCAGCCCCGCTCCGCTGCCACGGCACCAGCGATGAGCGCTCCGAACTCATGCCGCTGGCCCTGGGGTGTGCACGTGAGCATGACCGGAGCGCCGGACCCTACCTCCCCCGCTTCGATGAGCCACTCCAGAAACCGTCGGATCACTCCTGACGCCAGGTGCTCCTGAGCGACGCCCAGTCGGCCTTTCTCCCAGAGCTCGCCTATGCGTGCCAGCAAGGGGACCAGCACGCCGGTGACGAGCGTGCCGGGCCTAAGGACCACCGCGGAGCGGATCAGGATCCGGTTGAGCCGCTCTCCATCCATATGCCGCGTAGCGATGAGGGCCCGCTTCAGGATCTCCTCCGGATCCCCCTCGGATCCGGGATCGTCCCCGGTCGCCCCCTGCTCCTCCGGATCGGCATCCGGGGACGCCCCCAGATCGGAGCGCAGGAGTTCTCGCAACTCCCCGAGGGGGAGGTTGGCGACCTGGGATATGTTCCTTCCGCCTTCCACGAGGCGCCTGAGGAGCATGAGGCGCTGGACATCTTCGTCCGAGTAGAGCCGGTGTCCACCCTCCGAGCGATCAGGCACCACCGCCTCATATCGACGCTCCCACGCCCTGAGCGCGGCCTGGGAGAGGCCGGTCCTGCGGACGACCACCCCGATCGGGTGACGAAGCCTCTTGTCGTGGGTCTCACTCATGAATACCAGAATACCCTCTCAACCCTCGATCGCCAAGACTCTGTCCAACTATACATAAACACCTACTGGACATGCCCCCGCAGGATCTTCACGATGACTCCACACACGCTGGGCGACCGCCTTCCGCTCGCCCGGGTACGCCCTGGCAAGAGGAGCGAAATCTCCCCACTCCACCTCCTCTCCTTTCGGACCCGTGGGCGACCACGAACGGAGGGGTCGGTGATTGTGATCCCCTCGTCGCCTCAAAACTGGAGGTGAAGTTGAACGAGAGCCACGAGCTCGGTTCCGGCGCCTGAACGGTTTCGGAATACCTGAAAGTGGGTCTTCCAGAGGTGGCCGGAGTGATAGCGGTTCAGGGCCACGGCCCACTGCCGCGTACGGGTGTCGGGATCACGACGATCGAGGGCCTGACGGGAAAGGCGGCCAGCGATCTCGTACTCACCGGGGACCACGAAGTACCCGGCGCCTAAGGTGTAGGCCCAACCCGTGTAGGGGGACACCTGCGGGTCGTCGGGAGCCACCCGACGAGCGTAGCCCTCAGCGACCGCGGAGAGCCCCCTATGGCGGAAGTTCACGTCCGCGGTGGTGGCGGCCCAATCGGCCCGGGAGTTCCCGGCGTCGGATCTGGCAAGATCCCAGTCCCGGACCTCGTTTCGAGTGGCTCCCTGCACGCCGAGTCCGACGGCCAGCGCCTCCTCCTCGGAGTAGGCGAAATCCGGCTCTTCGTCGGGCAAGACACCCTCCGGCGCCCAGGTCACCCTTCCTGATACCATGTGCCCGGTGCTGTTGCTCTCCCCCACGTTTCGGCCGGCCCCGTCGAACAGGCCGGCGCCGTAGGCCAGGGTGTTTGTGTCGTTGCGGCCGTGCACGCCTACACCGATATCGTATCCGGTCGGGACCCCGAACGTCTCCGCCGGCTCGCTCCGTTCCGCGAAGAATTGCCGGTTGCCGCTCACGAACCGGTGCCAATGAAATGGGACCACGAACTGACCCCCACGGATCTGGAGAGCGGGGTGGAGGGCGATCTCCACCCACCCGTCCCTCAGCTCGGCTGTCCGGGCCAGCTCGGGCATGATCCGGAACGACACACGCTCGTCCAGAACCTGTCCCCTCAGGTCCGCGCGGATCCTCCGCATAAAGAAACTACTCGTGTCCTGTCCGCCCGGCCGATTCCGAAACTCGTAGCGGGGCTGCAGGCGTCCCCCGAGCGTCAGCCGAGCATCCCCTCCGGCCGATTCCAGGAAGAAAGCACCATCCTCCCACCCGGCCCGAGGCTCCCCATCGGGCGAAGTCACTTCCTGGCCGGAGAGTGTGTGTGCCGTGAAGGTGGCGAGCCCCACCGCCGCCACCGAGCCCGCACGAACCAACCGCTCCATGAGCCGCATTCCAAAAGCCTCGTGGCGATTTAGGCATGACAAAGACTAGCATTAGGGCCACCTAAACCGAATGGGATAGAGGGGTCGAGCAAGAGTCGACCTTGGTGGATGAAGCTCCAGGACACACGTCGGTGGCACCCACCGGATCCCTGCGCCGAGGGTCAGGGGCCCGGCCCAGAACGTCGTCCAAGACCAGGTGATGGACGCACTCTTCGAGGGCACCGTAATCTCGGATGAGGTCGGTTGTCTTCGCTTGGAGGAGGAGGGGGCCCTACGGCCGTATGGCCCGTCGGCTACAGGGGAGAGTCGGTGAGGAGTGGACCGTCGGTGTTGCGACGGCCGGACCACCTTGAGGAGAAACCGAGAACGCGAGGCTGGTCCGGGCCATATCGACTACCAGGAGCGTGCGTCGGGTGAAGGTACCGGCGAAAGGTCATGGGGGTCCCCTGGCCGGTCGGGGGTTCGGGGCCGTGCTTCATACATCCCCCTCGGCTCCCACGGCTACCCGATAGCCCCGCTCCTCCCACTCGGCCACCCCGTCCTCCATCCGCAGGGCTCGGAAGCCGTCGGCACGGAGGCGTTCCACCGCCTGACGCGCGAAGAGGCAGAAGCGGCCGCGACAGTAGGCCACGATCTCCCGGTCCCGGGGCAGATCTCCCAGACGGCGGTCCAGATCTTCCAACGGGACCGAGAACGCCCCCGGGATATGCCCGGCCGCGTGCTCATCCTCCGGTCGAACATCCAGGACCACCATGTCCTCCGCGACCATTCGCGTTCTGAAGTCTCCTGTGTGTTAGTCCAACGCCACCTTATCGTTGCGGTATTCATGCGTCAAACACAAGGCACCTTTCGATAACCTGCGCCAGGGCCGCCTCCCGCACGCATGGACACGCAGGCGACCATCTCTTGCTGTAGGAGGACACCCCATCATC
>SKSR01000050.1 GCA_007122885.1 Gemmatimonadota bacterium | reverse complement strand
TGGGCGCTCACCGAGCACCGAGTGGTCCGGGAAGGGGTCGTGGCGGGGATTCTGGGTGCCGCCGTCGTGGCCCTATGGTTCTTCGCACTGGACCTGATCCAGGGGCAGCCCCTGTTCACTCCGGCAGCTCTGGGGTCCGCCCTTTTCCTGGGCGTGGACCAGGTGGCCGACGTTCGGGTCACCTTCTGGACGGTGGCAGGATACACCCTGATCCACGGTGCCGCCTTCATCCTCGTGGCCTTCGTGGCTTCGGCCATTCTCTTTCAGGTGGAACGGACTCCACCACTCCTCCTGGGCGCCATCCTGCTCTTCGTCGTATTCGAAGCCATGGTGTTGGCACTGCTGGCCGCCGTGGGTGACTTCCTCCTGGGACCCCTGGCTCGCTGGTCCATCGCCGGTGGCAATCTCCTGGCGGTGTTCGCGGTGGGCTACTACCTCTGGACGCAGCACCCCAAGCTCCGGGAAATCGTGTCCGGCGAGGTCCTGGACCGGACCGCCTGAGTGACGCCAACATGTCTCTGGAATTCCAAGGGGACGAGAGTAGCGTCCGGCCACCCGCTGCCGGTCTCCGCTCGCTCCGGAAACCGGACCCGGGCGGAGAGACCACTCCTCCTCGTGGACCTTCGGCGATATGTTCTCCTCCGGCGATGGGCGCGGCGCCGGCGGAGAAACGGCCGTCACCCGCCCCCACGGACCGCCCCGGACCGGTGAAGGCCGGCATACGGCTCTTCCGCTCCGGGACGGGACGAAGACCATGACGAGGAAAGGGCAAGGAGCAGAGGGAATGGCCAAGACGAAGTTGTGGGTGCGCGGCGTCCTGGCGGGAGTGGTGGGTGCCACTGTCCTGGCCGTGTGGTTTCTCATCGTGGATGCGGCCCACGGATCACCCTTCCGAACTCCGGCGTTCCTGGCCGCCTCCCTGGTTGCGGTGGAGGGGCTGGAGACCCGACCGGTTCTAATCTCCCTCTACACGATCCTCCACTACGCAGCCTTCGTCGGCATCGGCCTAGGGGTCGTTTGGCTTCTGGAAAAGCTCGAGACGGCGCCCAGCGTCCTTCTCGGGCTGGTTCTGGGCTTCGTTCTCTTCGACATCGTCTTCTTCGCCAGCGTCTACATCACCGGGGTGGACCTGGTGGATGAGCTGGGCTGGGTCGAGGTCCTGGCCGGAAACCTCTTCGCCGGAATCTTCCTCATGGGGACGCTCCGGATGACCGGCGTGGTCCGACCCGTGCCGTGGTGGGAAGCCCTGGCGAGCCACCAGATGCTCAGGGAAGGGGTGGTCACCGGAGTCATGGGGGCCCTGGCCGTGGCCGCCTGGTTCTTCGTGGTGGACTTGGTACAGGGACGCCTATTCTTCACCCCCGGGGCCCTGGGCTCCGCCCTGTTTCTGGGGGCAGGAGACCTGGACGCCATTCAGGTGAGTATCTGGACCGTCCTGGGCTACACCCTCTTCCACGTGGGGGCCTTCCTGGCCGTGGGGATCGTGGCCGCGGCCCTCGTCTGGCAAGCGGAGGAGGCTCCTCCGCTGTTTCTGGCGGGGATCCTCATGTTCGTCACCTTCCAGGCCTTTTTCCTCGGACTCCTGGCCGTGGTGGCGGAGTTCCTCCTTCAGGCCCTCTCCCTTTGGACCATCGGGATCGCGAACCTACTGGCCGTAGCCGCCATGGGATACTACCTGTGGCGGAAACACCCGAAGCTGAGGGCCGTGCTATCCGATGACCCCTTGGACCTGAAGGCCTGAGTCACCCGGAAGGGCAGCGGAGCCGGGTGGGTCGGGCCGCCGCGGGAACCGTACGCCGAGCCGGCAGGTCGGTGCGCCCGACGGAGGGCGCCCTGGGGCTCGGAACGACCTCTAGCGGGGCCCGAGGCCCACCGGAGACCGATCCGTTTCTTCATCGCCCCCTCCGGAACCGCCCAGGCGGATCACCCGGGCCATTCGGACGAAGTATGCCCCGAAGGCCGCAGCGAAGACGAGGAAGAGGGCTCCCACGACGGGGGAACCGGCCCCGGCCGGCCGGCCCGGTGCGGCGATCTCCCAAATGCCGTAGCCAAAACAGAAGAGAACCGCCACACCGATGAGAATGCGATGGAAGGCGAGCAGGGACATGAACCTCCTCCGGATAGCTCCCGCCTCGGGCCGCGAACAACCGGGGCTGCAGAGGGGATGGGCGCCGGCCGCTAGCCCGTTTCGATGGTTGTCAGGTCGAAGGCCTCGTCCACGAGCATGACCGGAATTTCGTCCCGGACCGGGTACAGGACCTTCCGGTCCTCCCGGACGATTCCCTTCTCGAGGGGGTCGGTGACCTCGTCGCCCCCTCTGGTCAACAGCTTTCCAGCCTCGATGGCCTCGTTCACCTGGCCGAGAAGGGCTTTGTCGGCCAACGCCACCGGTTGCTTCGTTTCGGGACAGACGAGAATTTCAAGGAGTTCGTCGTCCACCATGGGCGATCCTCTCCCGGCAAGGAGGAACGTTTGCGGGCAAAGCACCGCTTCTGAACCGGCCCCGACCGTCGTAGGGATCACCATCGGGGGCCAGACGGGTAAACTATCGGGAGGAGTGTTTCAACGCGAGCCGGTCCGGACCATCCTCCATGGGAAGAGGGAGTCGGGCTCCGGTCGGGCCCCTGCAACGCACGTTCCAGACTACGGAGATCCATGCCTTTCTCCCCAGATCCGATTCGGAGCTTCACTCGCCTTTCGGCTGCGTTCGTGGCCGCCCTCGTTTTCCTGTCGGTGGCCGCCTGCGGCGATGCGGATGGGGATCGGGCCGACCAGGTCCGGGCCGCCCCCGGCGTTGGGGAGGAGGCCACAGGAACCCGAGCGCCCGCCCGCGGCATGTCCTGGGTGGTCTTCAACTCGGACACGGTGAACGCCGAGGTGGCCGACACCCCGGAAGCGAGGGAGCAGGGCCTCATGTTCCGGGAGAGACTCGACCCGGGAGACGGGATGCTCTTCGTCTTCGACGACACCCAGACCCGCTCCTTCTGGATGCAGGACACCTACATCCCGCTGGACATCGCCTTCATGGACTCCGACTTCCGCATCGTCGACATCCAGCAGATGGAGCCGCTCACCACCGAGTTCTACGAGTCGGCCGAGCCGGCCATGTTCGCTCTGGAGGTCCCGCAGGGCTGGTTCGAGGAGCAAGGGATCGAAGTAGGCGACGATGCCCGGGTGATCTTCGGGCCCCGGTAGGACCGGCCTCACAGGAGGCCGGGATACCGGTACCCTCTTTCCCACGGATCGGCACCTCAGGATCCGGCTGCGGCCTCCCTGAGGCCCTCTACCAGGGCGGCCATGTCCTCGGGACCATTGTAGACGTGGGGAGAGATGCGAACCGCGTCCCCTCTCAGGGAGACGTGGACGTTCCGGTGCTCCAGGGACATCCGCACCCTTTCCATGTCCACCCCCTCCCTGAGGCGCACGCCCAGGATGTGGGGAGCCCGCCACCGCTCTTCTTCCACCTGGTGGCCCTCCTCCCGAAGCGTCCGGGCCAAGGGACCGGTGAGAGCGGCACAGTGTTCTCGGATCCGGCGGGGAGTCCACTGGTGGACCAGCCGGAGGCCCGCCACCGTCATGGGGGTCAGGATGAAGTTGCTCCGCTCCCCCACGTCGTAGCGGATGGCACCGGGGGCATACGCTTCCGTGTAGTCCACCAGGCCTCGAAAGTCCTGGCTGCCGGCCCGGGTGATCCACCCTTCCTCCAGGGGAATTCCCCCCTGGATGCGCTCACCGAAGTACCCCAGCGCCATGGAGTACGGCCCCAGGAGCCACTTGTAGGCGGCCGAGATCACGGCGTCCGGTCGAACCGATGTCATGGGGAAGGGATCGGCCCCGAGGGATTGAGTGGCGTCCACCACCAGTAGCGCTCCCACCTCCCGGGCCCGAGCGCCCACGGCTTCCAGGTCGAACCGGGTGCCATCGGCCCAGTGTACGGGCCCCAGGGCCACCACCGCCGTTTGTTCGTCGATGGCCTCGGCGAGCCGGCGGCTCCACCCGGCCCCCCGCCCTTCGCCCGAAGCGGAAGACGGGGGAGGATCCACCATCCGGAGCTCCCCCCCCTGGCGTCGGGCTCCAGCCATCCATGCGTAGACGTTTCCGGGGAACTGGTCCCGAGCCACCACAACGTTCCGACCTTTCAGCGATCCAGCGTTCCGGGCCGCTACCGCCACCCCGTAGGAGACGGCGGGGAGCACGGCTACGCTGTCCGACTCGACTCCCTCCAGCAGGCCCCCGTAGAGGCTCCTGAGCTCCTCCGTCTCCTGGAAGAAATCAGGGGGCCGGATTCCCGAGGGGTTCCTCTTCCGCCTGATCCCCAGGATCCCCGCAGCCTCCACTTCCCTAGGAAGGGGGCTCATGTACGCACAGTTCAGGTAGTGGAGATCCGAGGGAAGTCGAAATGCATCGGCACCGGCGGAGTGGAAGGCGGACACGGCGATCCTCGAAGCTCGTTCGCGTTCTTCGGCCCGGTCGAAGGGCGGGTGAAGTGGGGGGCATCGAAAACTCCGGGGCACGGTGGGGCCCCCTACCTCCGGGCGCAACCCGGGGGCCTCCGGCCTTGGCCCGTTCACCGGAGGCGCGTTATCGTGTGGGACCGAGAACGACCAAAGCGGGGAGTAGCGCGGATGAGCTTTCGTACGAATCCGGATCGGATTCTCGACAACATCGATCGACAGCGGAATCGGGACGATGCGGAGGGATCCCACTTTTCCAGGGACGCTTCCGCTCGTGAGCTGGCCACCGACGTTCCGGCCCTGGACGCCACGACGACCGAGCGTCTGCGCCGCCTCTTCCAGGCAGTGAGCCGGGCGTACCAGGCGGCGGCCCAGAGCGGCGAGCTCCGGAAGCTGGCCGCCCGATTCCAGACTATCGGGGATATTTCCAACCACCACGCCCGAGGGGATGTCTCCGTCTCCATCCAATACCTGGACCACGACCGCCCCGACGATGTGGGGATGGCGCCCTTCGAGATCCTCCCGGAGGCGCTGGAGGAAGCCAAGAAGGAAACCCGGACCAGCCGGGCCGACGTGAACGCCATGAAGGTCTTGAGAGAGGAGCTCAGGGACGGCGTCATGGCGGCGTACCAGAAGATGGAGCCGAGGCTGCGGGACGGAGTTCGGGAGAGGGCGGACATGGGCCATGTGGCGGCCCAGGTGACCATGGACCTGCGCCCCGGGGGATAAGGGCTGGAACGCCCACCGCCCAACCATCGACATCCGATGCCCACAGAAGACCCTCCCGCTCCACGTTCCGTCCTCCTCGCCCGAGGGCCGCGAGGGCCGGTCCTGGGGGCGGGAGCCCTGCTGGTGCTGGGGGTGCCTTTCGCGATAGGCGCATTGGCCTCCCATCAGCCTTCCGCCCCGGAGGCCACGCTCCAGTCCTCCGACGACCCCCTTGCCCTCACGGGTGGAACGGTGATCCCGGCCACCGGAGAAGGACCCCTTCCCGAAACCAACGTGCTCGTGGAGCACGGACGAATCACATGCGTGGGGACGCCCGACCGGTGTGCGCCGGATGACGAACACCGGATCGTCGATGTGGCAGGAAAGTGGGTGGTGCCCGGGCTGGTGGACGGACACGTGCACTTCTCCCAGACCGGCTGGGTGGATGGGCGACCGGACGCCCTGGATCTTCGGGGCACGCACCCGTACGAGGAAACTGTGTCGGAGCTGAGGAATCGACCGGATCGATTTTTCCGGGCCTACCTCTGTTCCGGAGTCACATCAGTCTTCGACGTGGGAGGCTACCCCTGGAGCTGGGATCTTCGGCATGCTCCGGGACCGCGGCCACGCGTGGCCGCCGCAGGCCCCCTCCTCTCCACCCGCGACCACTGGCTCAACATGCCGGCGGAGCGACAGTTTCTCCATCTCCAGGATGAAGATGCGGTAACGGAGGGGGTCGCGTACCTCGCCGCGCACGGTACCGACGCGGTGAAGGTCTGGTACCTGCCGATCCCCGGCTCGGAAGAGGAAGCGAGGTATCGCCCCCGCCTCATGGAGGCGGGCCGGGAAGCGGACCGAGCCG